>CAYVXS010000498.1:0-2949 GCA_964454885.1 uncultured Pirellulales bacterium | reverse complement strand
TTGAAAAACAAGTCGTGGGGACTGTTCAGTTCTTTGCTAACCATGGACTGAAAATACTTGGTTGCTGTGCCGGGGGTCCTTGTGCTCCATATGATCGTCCCACGGATATCTTTGTTGGCGCCGCCCGAGGTGACGATTTCACGGTGCTCTTCTTGAAGACCTCCACGTAAAGACCACTGTTTTTTCTTGATAGACACAACACCATGCGAAATCTTGCGCAGTTCGGCACCTGAATATCGTCGGGTTCGGCACCCCCGGATTGTTTAGTCCGGCATGGCAGAATCGCGGCATTCGGCACCTTTCGCGGTTCCGCGATATTAGGGTGCCGGATAGCGATATTGGGATGCCGGATGGTGCGATAACGGTGTCGACATTCGACGGAGCGACGCAACAGAACCCCCTATCAGGCATTTTCACTTCCCAAGGCATACACCATAGCCAGAGGAGGGAAGAATGCCACGGAGGAAGAGTATGCGTCGTATTCGAGATTGTCTTCGTCTTTACCATGAGTGCGGTTTGAGCCAGGTTCAGATCGCCCGGACTTTGCGGTTGGCCCGCTCGACGGTGGGTGACTACCTTGGCCGTGGCCGGGAGAGCTGTCACGGATGGGAGGAGTTGCGACTGATGGACGATTCGCAGCTCGAGGCACTTTTGTTCACTCGTCCGGAGGACGAGGGCCCCTCCCGACCGGAGCCTGACTGGGAGGATGTGCACGTAGAGCTTCGGTCGCACAAGAGCGTGACGTTGCACCACCTGTGGGAGGAGTACCGCGACACGCACCCGGAGGGGTACTCGTACCCCCGCTTCTGCGTTCGCTACCGCCAGTGGGCGGTGCGGTGCAAGGTGTACATGCATCAGCACCATGTTGGCGGGGAGACATTGTATGTGGACTACTCGGGCAAGAAACCCCGCATCCGTGATCCCCACACCGGTCAGGAGCGAGAAGTAGAGTTGCTGGTGATGGCGTGGGGTGCCTCCCACTACGTCTATACCGAGGCGCAGGAGAGTCAGACGCTGCCGGACTGGATCATGGGTCATCGGCGGGGCTACGAGTTTTTCGGCTGCGCGCCGCACATAGAGGTTGACGACAATCTCAAGAGCGCGGTGAACAAGGCGTGCCGGTATGATCCTGATATCAACCGGTCGTTCACCGAGTTCACGGAGCACTACGGTGTGGCGGTAGTCCCGGCGCGACCGTACAAGGCACGGGACAAGGCAAAGGTGGAGAATGCGGTGCTGATCGCGCAGCGCTGGATCGTCGCTTGTCTGCGCCACAAGGTGTTTTTCTCCCTTTTGGATCTCAACGCAGCGATCAGGAGTCTGCTGGAAAAGCTCAACGACAAGCCGCTTCAGAAGCTGCGCCGGAGCCGTCGGGAAGTGTTCCTTGAACTGGATAAACCCAACGCGTTGCCCCTTCCGTCGGAGGCGTTTGAGTACCGCGAGTGGACGTATCCTTCTGTAGCCTTCGACTACCACGTTCAGGTGGACAAGCACTACTACAGTGCCCCCTGGACCCTTGCCCGTCAGAAGGTGTCGGTTCGACTCACCGAAAACGTGGTGGAGGTTTTTCATAAGCGAGACCGCGTGGCACTTCACCAGCGCAGCAGGGCTCCGTACGGGTACACGACTCAGCGCGAACACATGCCGCCGGCTCACCAGAAACACATTGAGTGGAACCCGGGCAGGCTGTACCAGTGGGCGGGTCAGATCGGTCCCGATACCCGGCTGTTGATCGAGCGGGTCGTGAAGACCAAGTTCCATCCTCAGCAGGGGTTCCGTCCAGCCCTTGGCATCCTGCGTCTGGCAAAAACCTACGGGGACGATCGCCTTGAGGCGGCTGCCGGTGTCGCCCTGACGTTCGGCTTCGTGCGGGTGCAGCAGATAGCGGATCTGCTCAAGCACAACAAGGAGAAGAAGCCGGGTCCCACTCTCACCGTCCCCAATGCCCGGCAGGCGCGCGGACGGCAGTACTATGCCGAACAGTCCGCACAGCAAATCCTGCCGGTATGATACCTATCGGCAACTCTACATCAGAAAGGCAGACGATTATGATACAGGCAACCATGGAAAAACTTTCAGACATGAAACTCCACGCCATGGCCCAGAAGGCCGGGGAACTGGCCGCCAGTCCCACCGCCGCGAATCTGGGCCCCGTGGAGTACCTCTCCTTCTGTGTCGATGCCGAATACGACAAGCGAAGACAGTCCAGGCTCAGCCGACTTCTCAAGAACGCGCGAATCAAGCTCTCCAACGCCACCGTCGAGGAGATCGACTTCAAGCACCACCGCAATCTCACCAAGGACGCACTCAGCGACATCATCTCCGGCCAAGCCCTCGAACAGAAGACCGACATCCTCATCAGCGGCCCTACCGGCGTGGGTAAAACCTTCATCGCCTGCGCCATCGCCAACCTGGCCTGTCGCAGGAACCTTCCCACCCAATACTTCCGGCTTCCCCGTTTCCTCGAATACATGGCTGCCCAAAAAGCGCTCGGACACTACATCAAGACTATCGAGAAAATCGGTGCACTCCGACTGCTCGTTCTCGAAGACCTGGGACCCGATGTCATGACCGTGGAACAGAGGAACATGTTTCTGGAGGTCATAGAAGAGCGCCATCTGCTCTGGCCAACCATCGTCACCAGCCAAATACCGTTCGAGCAGTGGTACGATATCTTCGGTGACCAGACCGTCGCCGATGCCATCTGCGACCGGCTCTTCAACAATGCCCGCAAACTTCAACTGAAGGGAGAATCCATGCGGAAATCAAACCGCCGTTCGGCATCCTGATCTATTTTCACGTCAAAGTCGCTCTGTCGTATCATGTCAAGCCGAATGCGACGATACCGGGGTGCCGAATACGCGAGAATACGCAATGAAGGGGTCTGGCGATCAGACGACATAGCACTTTCGGGTGCAGGAACGTTTTCTGTCGACTTGGGGGCGGAAG
>CAYVXS010000497.1:0-2952 GCA_964454885.1 uncultured Pirellulales bacterium | reverse complement strand
GCCGGGCCAGCGTCGTAGCGTTCACCTACAACATCGCTAAATCGGCTCAATTTACCGAAGAAACTATAAGGCTCTGCGAAAACCTAATCCGGGACAACGAGGACATAGTTCGCAAAGGCGTCGGCTGGGCGCTCAAAGATAATATGCGTTCGGCGCCGAAAAGGATACTCCCTTTTGTCAAGGACCTCCGCAGAAGGGGAGTTTCATCGACCATTACCCTTTATGCCATTCGTGATTTGGAACCTGCCCGGCGTAAGGAAGTTCTTGCAATTAAGAAAGGATAAACTGCCGGTTCAGATTTTTACCATACTTAATGCCGTTCTAAAAAGTAAACGTCACATCTTGTCATTCCTGCGAAAGCAGGAATCCAGGTTATTGACTCTGGATTCCGAATCAAGCCTGCCTTGAGCGGAGCCGAATAGGTGCGGAATGACATAAGGAAAAAAGTGAAACCTATTTAATGGAAACGACATTAGCTGTCCTTTAGAGACTACCTGTCCGAAAAACTGAAGTTTTTTAACTTTTCAAAGAGCTATAGGGAAATGTTCAATGATAACTAACCGATCTTGCCTCGAATCGGTTAGTAAAGTTACTATTTCTTTCTCGCTTTCACAGATCATCATTTGCCGAAATAGAAATACACCTTGCCCCTGTATTTGCCGGTCGCCTGGTTCATCCGGCCCTGCGGCCCGAGCGTCTCCGGCCTCTGTCCCTTTGTGCCGATGGCCGGTATGCCGTGCAGAAAAGCAATTCCCGTTTCAGGGACATTTATTCTCGTTCTCAAGGGATTTTCCCCGTCTTTCGGGCGATACACCCCGAGGAACGTATCATCGGTACCGTTGACGATCGTAATGTCACCTTCGGCGGTCGAAAATACCACCCAGCGCCAATCCCTGTAATATCCCCTGAATTCGGGATAATCCCATGTCCGGCCCGGCGTATGGTCCTTGTAGTTATTGCTGAAAACATCCAGCCTGCCGCCCTGAAGGCGATTTTTCCAGACTCGATACGGCCCGCGTCCGCACCATCTCATGCCGCGCATCTTATCTTCGGGATAATCGAAATTCACTCCGAAAAGATAGAATCCACCTTTCAAATCGAACACGTATTCCAGCTCGACCCACCCTGTCGGATAAAACGTCCATAGTGTATAATTCATATCGCCTTTGTATCTTGTATTGACCACGATTTTATCGTCGATCTGCCTGCATGTGACATTCGGCTTATTCGTATCTCCGCCGAGCAGAGAGGGACCTCCTGAAAACGATATCGGCCTGCCGCTCTTCGTGAGATTAGTAAGCAGCCCGCTGTTTGTATCGAATCCGACAACCAGTTCGCCTATACTAATGTGTATTCTGTTGTCCTTGGCATAAGCCTGCTTCACAGGGTTGCCGGACACCTCGGTCCGGACGAGATTTTGACGGTAATAATCAATTCCACAAGTTTCCCACGACCAGGTCCAGATTTCCCTTCCGTCGGGATCTCTGGCCGTCAAATACATAACTTGTGACCGGCGCCAATCTTCCGGCAGCGACAACTCAATTGTCCCCGAACTATGGGGCTCGACACCGGGACCGGTAAAAGTTCTGTTAAAATTAACGACTGTTTCCGTCAGCTTCTCCGACGGCCATGGAAGATTAACAAGCTTCAATTCAAACGAGCAATCACTCACGTTCAAAAAGTCGTAGCGATTTTCTATCTCAAGAACGCCGTTAAAATCAGCCGGTAGTTTCTCAAGAGCAATATGCAAAGGCGACCAGATTTCTTTGACCGAATAAAAGCTTCCTTCCTTCTCGTGATAAGGCCCGACAATACCATCGGGCGCCTGATTTCCGGCGACGTCGATCCGGCCTTCCAGGTCCGTTCGTACGGCACCTTCATCTGCAAATACCCACAGGAATCCCCCGGCTCCCATTGGGGACGCATACATAGCATCCCAGTAATCCTTTAGTCCGGCGCCGAGACCGCCGTCGTAAAGTCCGTGCAGGAACTCGGTCGGCATAAAGGGCGTGGTTCCACTGAGTTTCTTTACTGTGCTGTCATAGCTCTCGTAATGGTCCGTATCTACACCGCCGAAGTTCTCCCATGGATGCAATACAATTCGTTTCTGTAGATCATACAGGGCAAATTCACCATCGAGCTGCGTATTCCATCCGCCTTCGTTGCCGTTGTCCCAGAATAAAATACACGGATGGCTCACATCCCGTGTCACCATCTCTTTGACGAGCTTTCTGCCAACCTCGGTATCGTACGGCGGCTTCTGCCAGCCGGCCAGTTCGTCCAGGACGTAAAGCCCTAACTCGTCACAGGCCTGAAGGAAATGCACGTCGGGCGGATAATGTGACATCCGAACAGCGTTCATGTTCATTTGTTTTATCACTCCCACATCGTCATAACTTATCCGGCGGCTCAGACATCGGCCGGAATCAGGCCAAAAACTGTGTCTATTGATGCCTTTGAGCCGGATTTTCTGTCCGTTCAAATACAACCCGTCACCCGGACGAACTTCGAACGTCCTGAAACCGAATTTTTCCGCGACGGTATGAATATCCATACCGTCTTCCAGTAATGCCACATGCACCTGATAAAGATTCGGCGTTTCCGCCGTCCATAACCTTGGGTCGTTGACTTTCGTATTAAGTGTCACCTTATCCTGTACCGGCTCGACTTTTGCTTCAAAAGGCTCGCCAATAACTTGTCCGTTTAATTCCGTAATTATGGCCCTTACGAGATTGCTTTTCTGCAATCCGTTGAGGTGAACGTCGATAGAGAAAGTCCCGTCCGCGCGGGCATCTACCGCCGTCCGCTCGATAAATTCCCTCGGTACGGCTTGAAGATACACGGGGCGGTAAATTCCCCCGAACACCCAGTAATCGGCCTGCCGCTCGGCCTGCTCGACGCTTGTATTCGACGATACCTTGCTGACGGTGACTTCCAGCAGGTTTTCGCCGG
>CAYVXS010000496.1:0-2960 GCA_964454885.1 uncultured Pirellulales bacterium | reverse complement strand
ATTTCTTCCTGAGTCTGCACTCTCATCCAGTTGGCAAAGCCATTCAAATTCAGGGATTTAAAGAAGGACTCCATCGACAGATACAGATATGCCGAATACATCTCGGCATTTACCTGTGCATTTAAAGCTTCTTCCATCTTTTTGCTTATCATATATTACCCCTTCCATAATCCGTGAACGTTACAGTGCTCTCTTGCGCTTACGGTAGCCGCTTCAATATTAAAGACGGCTTCGGCGGGATTTCCCGGCTCCAGGAATTGCCTGTACGCCTTGCCGTCGGCCAATAGTTCGATCCATTCGATGTAATGCTTTTCTTCCATCGGATGTGGCACACTGCCGACCTTGACTTTGTAGCCGCCATCGACTTTCTCGATGACCGGTACGTGTTTTTCTTTTCCGGTATCGGCGGTTTTTTCGTCCAGAAGCTCCATCGGTTCGCCGCAACATACCAGCTCACCGGCGCCGCCGTGAAGCACTTCTACGATATTACCACATGCTGCACATTTATATACCTGTAATTTTTCCGCCATGATTCTTACCCCTTTCTGCATTTAATTTATTTGGTAATTTTAAGTTCTTTATGTTTAGTCAAAATATTATCTGCCAGTTTGTCCAAAGCGGTAAAATCATTTTCCTTCGGATGGCCTTTAACAACCACCGGCTCTAAAATTTCCGCTTTCAGGTTCGGTATCAAAGCAGTCAACTGCTCGACCATTTTACCGCCCCAGCCGTAAGAACCGATAATCGAGGCGAATTTGACTTTCGGTCTCAAAGCGTTGGCTAAAAATGCGGCATACGCGGCACAGGGATGAGGCCCTATCAACACAGTAGGCGAACCGATAACAAGGGTTGCCGCATCCACCAAAGCTATCGCAAGCTTCCCGACATCCATGGTGGCAAGCTCGAACTGCCTGACGGTGATGCCTCTTTGGATTAAGGCATCCACAAAATGCGACACCATTTTGGCAACACTTCCGTGCATTGATACATAGGGAACGATCACCTCGTTTTTGACATTGTCCGACGCCCAGTCTTTATAAGCATCGATAATAAAATCCGGCCGATTGTGCACGGGACCGTGACTGGGAGCGATTATATCTATCTTTTTTCCGTCAAGCTTTGCTATATTGGCATTGACCTGTTTGCGAAACGGCATCATGATTTCGGCATAATATCGTTTCGCCGATTCATATACGACAGCTTCATCATCCACAAACAGGCTGCTGGCCGCAAGGTGGGAGCCGAAGAAATCACACGAGAAGAATATCCTGTCCTCCTTCAGGTAAGTCCCGAAAGTTTCCGGCCAGTGCACCCAGGGAATATAAATGAACTCGAGAGTTTTATCGCCCAACGAGAGCGTTTCGCCGTCCTCTACAGTAATAAAGCGATCCTCATGAATATCCAGAAGGTCGATCAGCATCTGTTTGCACTTGGGATTTGTCACGACTTTGGCATCAGGGAACATCAAAAGTACGTCCGGCAGAGACCCTGAATGGTCCTGTTCGCCGTGATGACTGATGATATAATCTATCTTGTCAACGCCACACTGTATAAGATTGTCGAGCAGATTGCTCGTCTTGGCGGGATCTACGGTATCAAGCAAAGCCGTTTTATCACTGCCTTTGATCAGGTAGGAATTGTAGCTGGTCCCGTCCGGCAGGGGGATCAGCCTGTCGAAAAGTCTGGCGTCCCAGTCGATAGCTCCGACCGCCCAGATATTCGTCTTAAGCTTTCTCATTTTCGATGCCTTTCAAAGCTTCGATGGCCTTGTCATAGTTCGGTTCATTTGTCAGCTCATCGACAATCTGGATATATCTTATCTTCCCCTTGGCATCCACTATGAACACGGCGCGCGCAAGCAGCCTAAGCTCTTTAATGAGAACACCGAATGCATTACCGAATTCCGCCTTGCGATGATCCGAAAGTGTCTGGACATTTTCTACGCCCGCCGCCCCGCACCATCGCTTCTGGGCGAATGGTAGGTCCATACTAATCGTCAGGACCACAATGTTATCACTCAATGCCCCGGCTTTCTTGTTGAACGTTTTTGTCTGGATGTCACAAACGCTCGTATCCAAAGAGGGAACAGATGAAATCAGGCAGACTTTCCCTGCAAAAGACGAAAGTTTTACCGGTGATAAGTCGTTGGCGAGAACCTCGAAATCCGGGGCCGAATCACCGACTTTGACGGATTTGCCCGTTAAAGTCAGTGGATTGCCTTTCATTGTTACTACTTTTTTCTCTTCCATGATAAAGTCCTTTCTCCTCAACCAAGTGCTTATTCTATGGGTGCGGTATTGTCAAAATATACAACAAGAAACTGCTCCAGTAAAGGGCGTAATTTTTCTATATTAACTAAATCTGTTATTTGTCCGGCTCTCATCGAATAGGCCGGATATTTTCTTCCTTTGACATTTTAGAAGTTCGTTGCTTCCAGCTCGAAATGTGCCTGCGGATGCGCACATGCCGGGCAAACTTTCGGTGCTTCAGTCCCTTCGTGCACGTAGCCGCAGTTCCGGCAGACCCACCTGACCGGTTTTTCACGCTTGAATACTTTACCTTCTTCGATATTCCTGGCAAGAGCAAGATATCTTTTTTTATGCCGGTTCTCCGCAATCGCAACATTGCGAAAAACTTCCGCTATTTCGATAAATCCCTCTTTATCCGCGATCTCGGCGAATCCCGGATACATTTCGGTCGTCTCGTGATGCTCTCCGGCCGCCGCAGCTTTCAAATTATCGACCGTCTTGCCTATAACGCCTGCGGGGAACGACGCGGCAATTTCCACTTCTCCACCCTTTAGAAATTTGAACTCGCGCTTTGCATGCTCTTTTTCCTGGTTGGCCGTCTCTTCGAAAATGGCCGCGATTTGCTCGTATCCTTCTTTTTTCGCCTGGCTGGCAAAATATGAGTATCGATTTCTTGCCTGAGATTCACCTGCAAATGCCGCTAATAAATTC
>CAYVXS010000495.1:0-2967 GCA_964454885.1 uncultured Pirellulales bacterium | reverse complement strand
GTATTGTGTCCTGCTGTTCCTCGATCCATTCAGCGAGTTCAGGATATTCCTGAGAAGTCCATTGCTCGGAGTATGTTAATCTGTCGAGATCACGATCCAAAAATTTAGGATACATTATTTTATCATCATAATTTTCAAGGAGTGTATCGTATATTAATGCTGCGTTTTCTTCATCGGGGATGGCGTATTTAGCTTCGAGAGCGGCAAGTTCCTTATCGAATGTATAGGGTCTCCAGCCGGTATTATCTTCCGGCAGAAAAATCCAGATAAGCAATATAAGAACTACGGCACCGACGCTGAGCCAGAACCATTTTTTCACCCATTTGGGTAGTATAAAACATGCCACTAAGAATACGGCCAACAGTGTGATTATTTTCCACGGGGCCTGGAAAATAAGCGACAGTATTAATAACAGGATGAGAATACCCTTACCGAGCCATTTGAGAATTCTTAAGAATAGACTGCCTTTTTTCTTTTCCTGTTTTTGAACTTCGGCCATTCTATCTCTTTCCTTTCCGAAAAAGGTTATTCTTTGACGGCGCTTTTCTTGTTGGTTTGAGGAATTTTCAGCGGCCAAATGGCAATATCATCGGGAGCGTGTAAGGATTGTCCGCCCTCATCGATATTATTAGGGCCTATGCTGTACATGATAAAGTCGTCATCGTTGAGTTTATAGACGAAGGAGCCGTTGTTTGTCGGATCGATGAAAATATCTGCCGTTGCAAAAGGTTTAAGTTCATCCAGGCTTTTCGGCCATTTACCGGTGTTGTTCTTGAATCGTCGAAGGGCAATTAAAATCTCCGTTGCATTGCAGTCGAATAGTAAACGTTTTTTGATTTTTTTCTCATCTTCCATCATTCTTCTATAATTTCTAAAATTGCTTATAAAACTATGGAACCACGCCCGGAATCTGGCTATTGGAGGTAAGGTCGATCTTTGCTTTGTAGTAAATAGTTTGTAGAGTTTTTTTACTATTTTATGATCTGGTTCGGGATTGTTTTTGGCAATTGAAAGGATTGTTTCTAGAGAATTCAAATGTTCCATAGTCAAATCCTCTCGCATTGCAATAGTTCGGATGTTTTTTATGGCAACTGCTTCGAATGCATGACCAACAAGTAGATAATCTCCCCGTGGAGTCTGCTGAAGGTGGCAAGCTATCCGCATCTGACAATGGTATTTTGTGATTGCATCTTTTGTGCGTCCTTCAGCTAGGTCGTTAGCGGCTGCCCAGGAGAGAACAAATGACGTTTTACGTAATATTGTAGACATCAGGTTCCAGTCGCTGAAGTAGTCGGGATAAATTTTAAAAAGAGATTTCTGTTTATCTGAGATAGAAATAATTGTTTGAATAACCTCTTTGTGGTTTTGGAGCTTGGTGGCCAATACCGGGTCTTCACTGTCACGCCACGGGGAGCGAGTTGAAGATGGAGTATGCTTTGAGATATCTTCCAGAATAGAAACATTATTTGGGTCGCTGAAAAACTGCCTGTAGTAAAATGCGGCGTTTTCAGAATCTGGTATTGCAAGAGAAGCCATAATAGTCGTGAGCTGCTCATCCACTGATTTATGACAGATATAATTCCATAGAAGCAGACAAAGAAATATTGCAATGATGACAATCAATAGTATCCGAATACGCCTTTTGGGGCGTTTTCTTTTGACGGCTGTTTCCTTGTCTCGGTGTTGTTGAGATTTCATTCTATTTGTTCTTGATTAGATGAATCTGCTTCGGAATTTTGGTTTTTAATTTGAGGGATTTTGAGCGGCCATATTGCCCTGTCGTCGGCGCCGTTTTTATCACTTCCGCCCTCATCGATATTATTAGGGCCTGTGCTGTACAGGATAAATCCGTCATCGGTTAGTTTATAAATAAAAGGGCCGTTATTTTGAGGGTCTATGAAAATATCTGCCGTTGCAGAAGATTTAAGTTCGTCGAGACTTTTGGGCCATTTACCGGTCTTGTTTTTGAATCTTCGAAGGGCAATCAGGATTTGATTTCCATGGCGGTCTGCTAACAGTCGTGTATAAATCTCTTTTAATCTGTCGATTTTAGCCTGCTGGTCCTGCCCTTTTTCCCGCCATGCTTTCAGCCGAAACCACCAGCCGGACTCGGGAGGTGCATACGGCAGAATCTTCACATAAAGTTTTTCTACCGCCAGCATGTTTTCCATGTCCCGCGTCCATTCGCTGTTCGGTTGTGATATGGCAGTTTCGATAGTTTTCAGGTTTTCGTCGGTGACATTACCTTCCACTATGCAGTTGCGCATTCTTTTTAACGCCATCGCTTCGATGGTAATTCCGATCGAGAAATCCAGGGCGAAAGGCTGCTGGCGGTTGTGCCTGCCGATTCGAATCAGGCAGAAACATTTTTCCAGAGCCTGCTCCGTTCGGCCGTCGGCGATGTCGTTGTTCGCAGCGCGGACAAGATAAAACGTCCACACCCGCATTGCTCCTAATCTTCGACCATGCACACCCGAACCTTTGGGAAAATCGGTGAGCGGGAAACGGCATTGCTCGATTTTCGAAAGTTGCAGCAGCTGGTTTGTTATGTCCTGATGCTGCTCGAACCATTTCGCAAGCTCAGGATAATCTTTCTCCGACCACGGCTTTGCAAGGGTTGAATCTTCCGCATCTTTGCTTTGGAAGTCATAGTTAAATTGAGATTTACTATACCAGAGAAGTTTGTTGTATATACCTGCTGCGTTTTCGGAATCAGGTATGGCGCGGGCTGTTTCGATGGCTACGATTTTTTCATAGGGAGACGTGTAAATGAAATACTTCCATAAAAACAAACAGAATGCCAATCCGGAAAGGACTATAAAAATCGGCCTGATACGCTTTTTGGAACGTTCTGCATTTACTTGTTTATGGTTGTCCTGGTCTTGTTCGGTCATAGTTCAGTCAGTTTCATCATTTCTTCCATTTCTTTCAGATATGCATCTTCATCATTATTATTCTCTTGCTCTA
>CAYVXS010000494.1:0-2968 GCA_964454885.1 uncultured Pirellulales bacterium | reverse complement strand
AAAGCGAATGAACTGGCCTTCGGCTGGAACAACCTTTTGGGCGACATGGCGGTCATGGCGGGAACCAGAAAGCCGGAAGGCTACCGGCTCGGACGCGACCTCGGGGCGACGCCCAAGGAGGTTTTTTACGAGTCTCCGCTTCTGAAGGTTTACCGTTACGCTTCGCCGGCCGTCCCTAAGACGGCGTCCCGGCCTCCCGTTTACCTGATCTACAGCTACATTAACGGGTATTATATCATGGACCTGATGCCCGGTTCGAGCCTGGTAGAGCACCTGCTTGGCGAAGGTTTCGACGTTTTTATCACGGACTGGCAGCCGCCGGCGGGCCCTACGGCTGCGACGACGCTGGAAGACTACCTGGACGCGATCCTCAGGACTACGGACCTTATCCGCGCGGAAACCGGATACGGAAAGGTTAGCGCCCTCGGCTATTGCCTGGGCGGGACCATGCTCGACATCGCGGCGGCGCTTTATCCGAAAAAGTTCCGAAGCCTTATTAACCTGACGACGCTGCTCGATTCGCGGGTCGGTATCGGCGGTACGGGCCCGTTCGGGGCCTATACCGACGAGGATCTGGTCGATCTCGAAGGATTCGTAAAATCATCCGGCGGGGTTTTCCCGGGAGCGATGATGAATTTTTTCTTCGATTCGATCAAGCCGGAAAACAAGGCCGAGCAGGTCTACGAAACTTATATCCGCGGCCGGAAAGCTAAACCGGACCCGGTCATGTACTGGAATCTGGAATCGGCCCGCGACGTCGCCGGTCCGGCGCATTTGCGGATGGTCAGCGAGATATATAACCGGAATTCCCTGGCCGGAAACCGGATGAAGGTCTTCTTCGGCCGAATAGTCGATCTGAAAAATATAACCATGCCCTACTGCAACGTCACGGCGCGCTTTGACCATATCGTGCCGCTTCCGATCGGGCTGAAAAATTCGCTTCTGGTCGGAACTCCGCCCGAGCGCCAGACGAATATCATCGTCAAAGGCGGACACGTCCGGGGCGTGGTCAACCCCAAACTGTTCCCGTTCATAAGCGGCTTTTTGAAAAAATACGCCGGATAGGAGTTTATAAGGTAAAAATTACCTATGAGCAGGTCTGCGGACTTGCTCTTTTTTTCCTTTAAAACTATAATAAGAATAGGGTTTTGTTACATTGCTACATTGCTGCATTGCTACATTGTTGCGATACGGGCGTAACACCTCTTAACAATTTAACAGATATATTAAGTCAAGTTTTTTAGGATATAGTGGGAAATCCAGGCAATCAAATAGTCGATCAAAATTTCTTCAACCTCAGGCATCAAACATCATCTCAATGCGATCGCGCGCGTTAGAATGGATTCTGCGGCTCCGTTTTTCAACGATTTTATCAAATTATTTCCTATTTGATTATAAATGAATTTTTAATAATAAGGCCTTCGCTCTTTCATGACACAGAATATTATTTTTACATTTTGCCGCATCAGGCATTTCAGCGCCTGCTTTTTAGTTTTACCTTCCTGTATTTTCTTTCTGTAATACTCTTTGGCCTTTTGATTTCCCCGCCTGCCGATTTGGGCGATACAGATCGCTTTGATTACGCGTCTTAGGCTGGCGTTTCCCCTGGTGCTGGTTTTGTCTTTTTTCCTGTTCCCCGACTCCTGTTTTTTGGGGGCAATGCCGGCATACTTTGCCAGCCTGCCGTCGTTATCGAATCTATTAATGTCATTCACGTGCGCCACCAACGAAGCGGCGTTTACGGCAGCGCATCCCGGATAGCTAGTTAGATGCGGTTCGTTATCATTTATCAACGCTTTTAATTGTCTTGTCAGTTCTTTGATCTCATCCTTTACCAGCTCTAATTTCTTGACTAGCCTGATTACCTGTTCTTTCTGAATATCCGACGCCTGGGGCAGATCATTGATATCAGTTTCCTTTACCCATTTCGGCTTTTCAATATGCGGCCTGGTTGATTTTTTAAAATTTGCGGCAGTCGGGTGTTTTAACCAGAATTTCAAGGCTCTTTTGCCGAATATATCCCTTTGTATGATAGTTTTGTACTCAATGCCCCAAACCTGCTGCAAGGCGGCGTGGAGCTTGTTTTTGAGCTTGGTCTGCTCGCAAACAGCCTCTTCCCGGTCTTTAACCAGAATCTTGACATCCTTGGCAAAATCGGAATTATCAGTTACCCTGTAGTTAGGGAGCGTGTCGGTCCTTTGGACTAAGACTTTCGCAACTCCCAGCGCATCCCGGGGATCTGATTTCTCGGGGTGCGTTTCGTATCGGCGGTTTTTAACCACCAATACGGGGTTTACAGTCTTAACCGGAATGTTGTATTTATCCAGAAAACCGGCGAAAGCTCTTCCGTTTCCGGCAGAATCCTCCAGTCCGACCAGAGGGGTGAAATCGTTGTTTTCAGCGGTTTGGGATATTTTGCTTAAAGCATCCTTAAAACCGCTTAAATCATTTTTAAATGTCAGTTCGCACAATTTTTCGCAGACAATATTAGTGCCAACTAACGTGTGCTTCTCTTTGTGGACATCGACTCCGACAAAGAGCGTTGAAATTTTGTCTTTCATGCATTTTACGAGTTAGCGTGTTTCGTGGAAAACACGAAATAAATTAGGATGCGCCTGCCCAAGACTCGTATTTAGCCTCAAATGGCATTATATTTATCATGTATGGTACCAGGCGCGAAATAGGACAGAGGCGGCAATCTGTTGTATGTCTCCAAGGACAAATGTAACTTAGCCTCACCTCATCCTATTCCCATTATATCCTAAAAAATGCATCCAGACATTATCTCAATTATACTAATATTTTAATATACGAATGTAACAATTCAACAATTAAATATATCAATTCTCCGTAACCACTACAGTCCCGAAAAATTCCTGGTACTGGTCGCAGTCATTCACGCCCGAAGGGGTATCGATCAAAGTCCCGGACGCATCGGTCCGGCCGTTGCACCATTCCCAATTATCCT
>CAYVXS010000493.1:0-2983 GCA_964454885.1 uncultured Pirellulales bacterium | reverse complement strand
ATCTGGAAACTCTCAAAAGGTTCGGTATTACTTTGTCGCCCAAAATAGTACTCTGCATGGTTTACGAAGGAAATGATTTTCGAGAGTCCAACTATAAGCGAGAAGATACCTTTGTACGAAATGTGAGTAATTGCTTTAAAAATTCTCCATTACGTCTTGCTTTAATGGAACTCCTGATCAACAGTTTTAGTTCGAGAAAAAGTACAACCTTAGAAAATTCGGTTTCTTCCAGTGACAGCAGCACCGGTTCTGATAAAGCGAATACCAATACTGCCACGATGAGCGCTCTTTCATGGTTGCCTGTGGCGGTTCCTGATGGAACTGATGCAAAATATTATACATTTACTGTTAAAAACCTATTAGCCCACTTTGAGAAAAGGAATAAATTCGAGCACTCGAAAGGCTGCCGACAGGCTTTTGCCAATCTACGCCACATCAAAGAAATATGTCATGCAAATAATATCCACCTTGTCATCGTTTACGCTCCGGACAAATCTCATGTACTGCTGCCGCTGATTCAACACAATGTTCCACCAGAAAAGCTGCGGGCGTTTATGGCATTAAAGGAGAACAAATTGCCCCCGAGTGATCAACTCATGGATACAGTTATGGCCCGCCTTGATGTTCAGGAATCCGCGGTTAAAGAATTTTGCCGACAGGAATCCATCGGATTTATCAGCCTTACTGAGCCGTTACGTGAAGGCATTGCCCAGGGACGGCAGCTTTATTTCACGTATGACGACCACTGGACTCCCATTGGTCACGAAGTTGCTGCAAACGCAATATCCCGTTACATAGATGAACATCCCGTGGTAAAAACAGATTATTGATAAAAAGATCCTGGAGCCGAAGATTCATGAATGTTGGTTTGAGAATTGATGTTGATACTTTCAGAGGAACACGGTTGGGTGTTCCAAATATATGTCGACTCATGGAGAAACACTCCATAAAGGCGTCATTCTTTTTTTCGGTAGGCCCTGATAATATGGGGCGCCATTTATGGCGGTTATTTCATCCGACCTTTTTCTGGAAAATGTTGAGAACAAAAGCCGCCAATCTTTACGGTTGGGACATTTTACTCAAAGGAACGTTATGGCCGGGGCCGATGATCGGTAAAAGGCTTAAGGGAATTATACGCGCAACAGCCGAGGCCGGACACGAAGTGGGACTTCATACCTGGGACCACTATGCATGGCAGGCTCACATTGATAATATGGATAGCAAAGCTATTTATGATTCTCTAAATAAGGGAGTTGTCTTACTCACACAGATTCTTGGCAAACCACCTGATTGTTCCGCTGTTCCAGGCTGGAAATGCAACGAATTTGTTCTGAAGGAAAAGAGTAAATTTCCTTTTCGCTACAATAGTGATTGCAGAGGAGATAGTATATTTCGTCCTGTTGTAAACGGTATGGAGCTAAACCAGCCGCAGATACCTGTTACACTGCCGACCTATGATGAGCTTGTAGGTAGTAACGGAATTACCAATGATAATTACAATAATTATCTCTTATCACTGATAGCCCCGGACAAACTCAATGTTTTAACCGTACACGCGGAAGTTGAAGGTATTGTTTGTGAAAAAATGTTCGATGATTTCTTGTCTAATGCGCGCTCCAGAAATATTTTATTTGTCCCCCTCGGAAATTTGTTGGAGAATTATCCCTCGGAAAAGCATGCAAAAATAATTGCGGGGGAAATACCGGGTCGCGAAGGATGGGTCTGCCGTCAATGCAATTCCTTTTAGGAAAAGAACTATTGGAAAATAAGTACTATAAGTTCATGATTATTGCTTCATTTTGCTTGATAGTGAAAACATGTTTTGCTAACGGTTATACCAATGATCCTTACATGGTAGTAAAAGAGGCGGAAAAAGAAACATTTCTCGGTTCCCTAAAATCTTTCGATGACTGGCCCCCGAAAAAGAAAGTGATTGCGCTTAATGTCGCTGCTGTTGGTACAGCATTGATTATGGGTACCGCATCATGGGACTATTGCAGTTCTGACTTTCATTTCGAAGATGAAGGCTGGTTCGATCATGATACCAAATTTGGTGGTGCCGATAAACTTGGACATGCCTATAGTGCCTATGTGCTCACGAGTGTTTATAATAATATTTATAGAAAATGGGGATATTCGGATGAACAAGCTATTCTGGGAGGGATGCTAAGTGGCTGGTCTCAAATGACCCTTATAGAAATTTTTGATGGCTTCAGTGCCGAACAAGGTTTTTGCTGGGAGGATGAAGCAATGAATACAATAGGAGTGGGCTTGGCTTATCTGCGTCACCGATATCCCACACTTAAGGAGAAATTCGATTTTCGTATGGAGTGGTTCCCATCGCCGGATCTTCGAGATGGGGATTGGTCATCTCCTTTTACAGATTATTCCGGGCAAAAATACCTGATAGCCTTGAAACCGGATGGTTTTCTTAAAACAGATAATCCCTATATAAAAGCGTTGGAAATAGATATTGGGTATTATAGCCGGGGATATCAGGAGGATAAACGTTATTTCAGCAGTGAAAACCGTTACACTTATATCGGAATCGGTTTGAATATTACGTACTTGCTTGAAAAACTCACCGGACATCGAGCGGGGGGGATATTTAACTACGTCCAGGTGCCTTTTACGTATATACCATTTTCATCGAAACTGGATTGATCGAGATTCTTAAGTGATTTTGAGTTGAATGTAGGTTTCGATGAGCTTTGTTTGATGTTACAGGCTTTCAATAGTGAAAAAAGTTACAATCATCATATTTATATTATTTTTATTGATCTACATATTACCTTTAAATGTAAGACCTTTGGTTATTCCGGATGAAACACGGTATGCCGAGATTGGCAGAGAGATAATCGAAACCGGTGATTGGATTGTGCCTCGACTTGACGGATTGCGGTACTTCGAAAAACCTATCCTCGGTCATTGGCTCGATGCGCTGAGTATCGAGGTGTTTGGCGCAAATGCATTTGCAGTACGC
>CAYVXS010000492.1:0-2990 GCA_964454885.1 uncultured Pirellulales bacterium | reverse complement strand
TATCGAGATATTCCTTCGGAACGGGTGTTGTTTCGACATTGGGGTGCATTCCGATACTGGTGCAGTTGACCAATAGTTTTGCATCGAGATTTTCCAAATCGTCTAAGGGGGCAAACTCGCAGCTGAACTCGGCAGCAAGCTTTTCGGCTTTTTCGACAGTTCGATTATAAATTTTTATTTTCGCGCCGGCGTCACTTAATCCGGCAACGATGGCCCGCGCAACACCACCGGCGCCGACTACGGCAACGGGCAGCTCTTTCAGTTTATCTTTCTTAATTTTCATCCCGGCCATAATCGCTTCAAGAGCGGCGGTGTAATCGGTATTGTAGGCCTTGACTTTGCCGTCCGAGCTGATGATAAGGGTATTGACCGCCCCGATTTTTCCCGCCAACGGCTCGATGAAACCCTGATTTATTCCGGCGTAATCAAGTGCGTTCTGCTTGTGCGGGATTGTCACGCTAAAACCGCGGAAGTTCAGCCATTTTCTAAGAAGCACATTATTCAAAAATGAGTCGAATTCCCGCTTTTGTCCCTGAATCCACAAAGGCAGATACAGCCGGTTCATTTTCATTTCGTTAAAGCATGCGTTGTGGATCGCCGGGCTGAGCGAATGACCGACCGGATCGGCGATTACACCGAAAAGTTCAGTATCGGCCTGAATACCGTCAAATCGATGTGATTTCCTTAATTCCTTTATATTTAACTGACCCGGTGCCGTCGCGCTGTCGGCGTCGATACTCGCGAAAGTCACGAAGCTGCCGAGCTTTTTGGCGATGATCCTGCTGACAAGTCCGGCCTGACCCATGCAAAAAACGATACGGTCCCCGCTGGTGCGGTGGAGTAAATCGAACGCCTCGAAGCAATCGTTGATGTGATTGGCCGTATAAACTAATTTAGGAATCGTCCCCGGACAAATCGTTGAGATGCTGCGGAACAGCTTATTGATATCGGCGAATTTTGTCTCGAAATTGTGTGCCGATAGAATCAGCCTTCCCTTCGAGCTTTGTGACAGGGCCAGTCTGATTTTTTCCTGATGCTCGGTAGTAAGAAAGTTATCGTATTCCAGGTCGATAAAATCGGCGCCGGCTTTCAGTGCCGCGACGAGTACATTGAGCCGAAGCCGTACTGAATAATCTATCACCCCGCCCTGCTGTTTGTCACGGCAGGTGACAATAATCGGTGACTGTTTACCTTTCGTATTTTTTAGATTTCCGACTAACTTGTTTATCATATCGACACAAAGTCCCTCAAGATAATCGATGCGCAATTCGAGCATCTCGGCACCTGCCGATTTTGCCTTTTTAATTTGCTTCAGTGCCTCATCAAGGCTCTGTGCTGATATGGGGACCGTTAAACGTGTCATAATAACCGAATGATATAGCAGCAAATCGCCCTGAAAGCAAGTGCAAAATCCGGAGAGCAATCTTGCCTGAAGACCGGGACATAAATACCTTGACAATATGCCTTAAAAATCATATAATAACTATTGAAATTTACCGGTATATGGGAGGGGGAATTTCTTTTTGTCTGATTCCTGCTTGTCCTGCCGGGGGGTATTTTCATACATATAATACGTAATGTCATTTTTATAGGGCGGAGAGAGAAATATAATTCGAGTAAAAACCATCATTGAAACTACCCTGTTGTTGCTGTTGCTGCACGGCATATCATCGGCACGGCCTACAACCGACGAACAGGCCCAAAAAGTTGTGGCCGGCTGGCTTAAAACAGTGGCTCAACAATTCTATCCGGAGCTGCAGCAAAATGTAGCAAATGTCGAGACTTTCTTCGCCGAGACGGGTGAGCCGATTTACTACGTGGTCTATCTGCAGCCCGGTGGCTTTGTGATTGTTTCGGCCAACGATATGATCGAACCGATTATCGCTTTTTCCGATACTGATATTTACGACCCTTCGGATGTCAATCCGCTCGGTGCGTTAGTGACCGGCGACCTTAACAGCCGGATAGCTTCGGTTAGGCAGACATTCGGCCTGCAGATGACAACACACAGTTCCGTCATACTTAATATTCAAAATAAATGGCGATACTTTCAAAATCTTGGCGAGCAGGACGGCTCGGGAATCACACTGATGAGCATGGCTTCAATTTCCGATATCCGGGTGCCCCCGCTGATTCGAAGTAAATGGGGCCAAACAGGTTGCTGTACGAATCCAGCTCTCGATTGTTTCAATTATTACACTCCCGGACAATATCCCTGCGGCTGTGTCGCTACGGCCTTGGCACAGTTGATCAGATTCCATCAATATCCGGTTTCGCCGATCGGTGTCAATCGCATTATGATTGAAGTTGACCAAAAACCGCGAACAAGTTTCACCCGCGGCGGTGACGGTTCCGGCAGTGCTTATGATTTCCTTGCGATGCCGGCAGATCCGAATTGCAGCTCGACCGAAGAGCAGCGGGAAGCTATCGGTGCTCTGTGTTACGATACGGGAGTATCCGTCGGGACATATTACGGCCCGGATATGTCATCGGCCGAAGTCTATAAGACCAAAGATGCATTGACAACAATCTTCCAGTACGGCAACGCCGTCAATGGTTTCAACTCTAATGAAAACATCGGTCCAGGATTAATCGAGATGATAAATCCCAACCTCGACGCCGGCTCGCCGGTAATTCTCGCCATAAAGCGTGAGGGCGGCGGCCACGCAGTTTTATGCGACGGGTACGGCTATATATTTTCCACACTCTACCACCATCTCAATATGGGATGGGCCGGCCTCGACAACGCATGGTACAATCTTCCCGCAGTCGATACGGACCGGTATGAATATACCTCCATCAACGAGTGCATCTATAATATCCGCGTGGCTAAAGTCGGCGACGGCGAGGCAATCAGCGGCAGAGTTTTCGATATTGATAATCGGCCGATATCCGGCGCTGTTGTTTACGCCGAATCTATTGATGGTGGCAGCTCCTTTACAACCCAATCGAATGAAAAAGGAATATACGCCTTCGATTGCCTAAGCTCG
>CAYVXS010000491.1:0-3000 GCA_964454885.1 uncultured Pirellulales bacterium | reverse complement strand
TCACCTGGCACAATTATCTGATTCAAAAGCTGGACCAGCGTCACCGGAGTCGGCAGAATATACTCTGTCGGTTCCGGCTCATTCGGCTCCTGTTCAAGCACTCTTTCAACTCTTACGGGACGGCCTTGACGGATAATAGTCTCGGTACGGAGCTGTTGTTCTTTGCCCACGAGTTTACGCAGGAAAATATTCAACTGCGATTGCACTTCAATCGGCGAAATCAGAACCTGTTCATCAATCGCCTCGTTGACGGTCTTTTGGACCTGACCAAGATAGTAAACATTAATGGTCTTTGTATATATCGATTTCAACAATTCCAATTGTCTGGTCGAAGGCCTGCCTAAGATATGCTCCAGTTCCGGCCGGGGATAAATGGTTACCTCCTCCTCACCCACGGCATAACGCATAAAGAAGGCATTGAGCATCTCCGTTAAACTATCGGCCAAAGGCCCGCTCAATGATACCGATAACCTCGTTGCCTCTCCATACGGCAGTTTCCATACCGCTTCATCCGACAAAACAATCTTTACCCCCGCTTTTTGTCCTATACTTTCCAAGGCATTACTAATGGTGACATCGCTGAGCCTGATGCTAATTTCCTTGCTGAGCTTTTCCTGCAACTGCTGTTTATCCGCCCGCGCGGAATTGGTAAAGAAGCCCACAGCAATAACCGCTATAGCGACTATTTTAACAAAATTTCTCGCTTTCATCTTTCTATCCTTTCTTCTTACTGCTTCTTTAGAATAAATACATAATATCCATCATGTCCTGATTTGCGCCATTTTCGGCATACACTCGCCGGGATTCGCTGATGATAATCCATGCCGCCCGGTTTGTACTTTCCTCGATGTCACCGTTATTATCCAAAATCTCAATGTCACATTTTGCAAGTATTCTTTTTGTCCCTATGTCAACTGCCACTTGTGAACCGGCGGAAGCCGTTTGGATCTCTACTAAAGCCGAGCCTTCGCTTTCGATAAACTTAACTTCTACCGTCCCGCTTTTATCACGTCTAATATCCGTCAATTTATCGAAATTCAATGTCACCGTAATAAGCACAATTACCGCCGCAGCAATGGTCGCCGTCATTTTCAACAAAGTCGGAAAATTAATTGAAAAATGTGCGTCTCGCCGTGCTCTATCCAGCCGGTCTGAGATTGCAGCGTTCAATTGCTCCCAATTAATCCGAGAAAGCTGCTCAACGGCGTTCCTCTCAATCAGAATATCTATCTTTTCTTTGTTTTGTTTCATTACAGATATTCTTTCAATAATACTTTCAACTTCTGTCTTGCCCTGAACACATACCACTTGGCCGCAGCAACCGTACAGCCCATAATCCCTGCAACCTGCTTATGTGAGAGGTCCTCTAAACCAAAAAGCGATATCGCCTTCGCTTCTTTTTTAGACAACCTCGACATAGCGTGACTTATTGCTTTCTTCAGCTCTTGAGTGCTTTCTCTATCCGACGGTGAGAAACTCTTTTTTTCCCGGCCAAGTTCGGATATTTTTAATTTATCCACTCTTCGTTTAGTAGCCCTCGCCTGATTGACTGCTGCGTTAGTAACAATCCGTAACAGCCAATTTTCAAAATGTTCAGGTTTTTTTAACCTGTGGATATTCAGGTAAGCGCTAACGAATCCTGCCTGCACAGCTTCTGCGGCTTCATCGGCATCCCCCAAAATACGAATCGCCACCAGCATCGCCCGCCGTTGATACCGCCGCACAAGCTCATCGAACGCCGCTCTATCTCCAGCCCGGCCGGCCTCGACCAGTTGTTGAGTATCTTTTGCCTGTATTCTATGAGCATTGCCCACCAAACTATTCCTAACACTTATATAGAGGCGCAAAGTCAGACAAAGGTTAGTGAATTTTATCAGAAATTAATATTTAATGGTAAGATATGGTTAAATGATGTGAGATCGGTCGATATTCTCGACAACTTTGTCACAGATACATCTTTGCCCAATCGGCGAGAAAGATTCCGGCCCTGATGTGCTTATTCCTATCGCAGAAAAAACAGTCCCTTTATCATCCTTAAGTAGGATTTGCAAATGACGAAAGACTAACAATCAAAAAACTCACCCAAAGATAGACTGTCGCAAGTATTGTTATATACAGCGCGGCTTCATCGAACACTCTTATAAATCTTCGCATCTTGCCACCCCCAATTATTGCATGTCCGGCTTTCATTCCGTAGTTAGGAAATCCCTCTATATAAAGTATAACATATATCTTGAAAGTCACAAATTTCGGACGTAGATTTTTGTCCAAAATGGTGTTCGTTCGTATAGCGCATAAAGCAGGGCCTATACCCAAGAAATAGGCATAGGCCCTTCACATAATCTCTCTCGAACAACCAAATACCTAATAATTCAGCTTACTGTTACTGCGGATATAATCTGATATCGTCAATAATCACAGTACCCGAACCTCCTGTAACGTCGGTCCTTTCAAAACCGATTGTAAGTGTGGTCACATTACTAAGATCGATTCCGAACGATGCAAGCTCGATATCCCAACGTGTCCACGAAGACGTTGCTATATCACCGGCGTCACCGTCATAGACTTTCTTTACACCGTTGAGCTTGACATACATATGTTCGGTAACATCATTAGCCGGATCGCCGTAGAACCACAATGTCAACACGGCGGGAGAACCTATGGTCCAATCCGAACCAATTGCCAGGTCACCCGGATTTACCGTAACCTCAGATATAGTCGCGGTACTGTTATCATATAACAGCGGCGCCGATTGTCCGCCGCCGTGAATAATCTCCGTCTCAAGAGAGGCCCCAATCGTATAACCAATCGTGGATCCGTTAATCGAGGGATTGTCATATCCGTCAATCCAGGTATTATAGACTAAGTTGCTGCCCTCCTTGTCTTCAAAGATGTTATTGTAGGATTCAAAATCTTCAACGACAATATATTCACTGGTCGTGAAGCTCCATACGTTACCCTCCCATATTGGGATAGTATTTGCACTATTGACCTCATCTA
>CAYVXS010000490.1:0-3006 GCA_964454885.1 uncultured Pirellulales bacterium | reverse complement strand
TGACTCTGGCAGTTTTGGAGGAGGATTTTCTTGTCCGTTTCTTTCCGGTTGTTCTTACTGCTTTTGTCATAAAAAACTCATTATATAAGATAATTCCACGTTAGTCAATGTCGTATTCCAAAGAGTAACCTCTTTTATATACAGACAAAGAACCTAACACCTTACTAACAAAATAGTTATAAAATTAATCGTCTTAAATCATTATTATTATCGCGGCCGTTCATATCAGATATACTAACCATTTAATTAATATTTCTTATAAAGAAGTGTTTCTACTAAATGATCATCCTATAGAAATTTACAGTTGTTATTGCCAATTTGTTTTGATAAAATTGCTTAAATGAACAGGAAAAAGCGAAAATACACCCCCTTTCCTATAAAACAGGCCGGAAGATTACTAATTCAAAGCATAAACCAGCTCTTTTGGCCGGCAGCCTGCATTAATTGTCGTGAAAATATCTCTGAAACGAACAACGGCCTGTGTAATAATTGCTGGAACCAGCTTATATCGTGCACCGGTGCTGATTACTGTCAACGCTGTGGCCGAGATGCCGGCAGAGCGTCCCAGTTAGAAGGTACATGCCCCGATTGTCAGGGTAAAACAATACATTTCGATAAAATAGCTCGTGCCGGTCTCTACGCCAAGAGTCTTCAAAACATGATATTGACATTTAAAAACGGCAAGACAGAATTGGATGCAATCCTCGGATTTTTAGCTGATTCCGCCTTACAGGGCGGCGGTTTTCGCGACGAAATAGATTTTTTTGTTCCCGTTCCGCTCCACTGGTCCAGGCGATTGACTCGAGGCTATAATCAATCACAGATATTAATAAAAAAACTGAAACACCCGAGTGCCAAAACAAGTACGGATCTTGTACGAATTCGTCGCACAAAAGCCCAACCCACGATGACAAGCCCCACGGCACGTGCAAAAAATGTCGCCGGCGCTTTCGCTGTTCGCAACGGACATAGCTTTACAGGCCGGAATATTTGCCTTGTAGATGATATCAAAACAACGGGGGCAACGTTAAATGAATGTGCAAAAACACTGAAAAATGCCGGAGCGGCAAAAATATTCGCGCTGGTCTTAGCCGTCGCCGGTCAAAAAATGTAGCAGGAAAAACGACTTCTTGAAAAAAAGATATGTTCTCCACCCGTCCCTTAATTGGCACTTCCTGCGGCTTGAGCGGCTTTACGTGCACGTTCTTTGGCCTTGCGCGGGGCATTGGCCTTTCGTGTTTTAATCTGTTTCTCACGTCTTTTATTCAATCTGTCTCTGCGTCTTCCCATGGATAATATATCCTTTCACTGTTATTTAAGCACTTTTCAATATTCTCAAGCTTGTTTATCAAATAAATAGCCTTGGATTGTACGCATTTAATACGGTAAAAGCAATGGATTTTTATTAAAAACACCTTTAACCGACAGATTTTGATCGGCCCAAACTTGGTTAATGCTCATGTCATTCCCGCCCTTAAGGGGTAAACTCCAGCAGGAATCCATGCTGTTAGCAAAGTTGTGGATAAAAGAATATCGAAGTAGAATCAAATTTTGGATAGATTTCTCCGCTACATTTGCACTAAAAAACAGTGTTCATTCCGGCCGAAATGACGTTGTGCTATAGTTTTTCGTATCTTACTATAGCCCGATACAGGCCGTTGATGCGGTCGCCCTCGATGATTGTCGGAGGATATTCGTCGTTTCTCGGTTGAAGGCGTATTTTATTATCCGGTTCAAAGAATACTCGCTTAAAGGTTGTCTCATGCGGCGTCGTAAAACGAACAAAGCAATCGTCGCCATTGTGAACTTCGGTTGCGGGCGAGAAAATAACTATGTCACCTTCACAGAATTTAGGCTCCATCGAATCGCCGACAACCCGTACGGCAAAGGCATTCGGGTCATGCAAATCGGGGCAGCGAACATAATCATCGGCTATACCAACAGGATAATCCAGGTCGTTGAAATCGCTCGGATAACCGGCGGAAACCTTGTTTATCACCGGCACCAATCGACCGGCCGCCAAAGTTGATTTGCCCTGCTCGATGTCCAATTCACTTTGCGAAAGAATTTCGCCAAGCTGGTTCGGATCGGTCTTGTTATCCATGAGATTCTTAACAATCTGTTTCAATTTTTGATTCTCGGCCTCGGCGGATTCGTATTCATGCCTGATGTCGGAAGGCAGCCCCTCGATATGAGCAATATGCAGCAAAAGACCCGGGGCGAACTCAAGAATTTTTTCAAGTTTGGTAAGCAGCTCGTCGCCAGGCGGATTTTTAACTTTCCCGGTCTCTATAGTAGAAAGATAGGGCTTGGAAAATCCCACACGGTTACTTACTTCGTCAAGTGTAAGATTTAACTGCTCGCGTTTTTGTCGTATTATCTGCCCAAGAGACATAAGAATCCCCTAATTTAATTTCCGTCGTTAATGTACTTCAATCAGCTCATAACTTTTGCTGCCCAGGCCGAGGCTCTGAGCATGGTCAATCTGGTAACTCGGGTCAAGCCCCTCGTTCTTTAGCAATTTCTGCAGCTTCCGACCTGCTTTGTTTTCTATCAAATCCAGTGCCGCCTGATCAACTGCAACCGGATCTATCGAGGCGACAATACCGATATCACCGACTATTGTATGCATATCAGGCGTACCAAAACAATCACAATCTTCGGTAACCGACATTAAAAAATTAAAAAATGCCGCTTTGTCTTGTTTCCCAAGAAGTACACCACGAGCATATTCGGCGATATTTTCCTGTAATACCTCGGTTTCCTGGCCCCAATTGCATTCGACGGCTTTAAACCGGCAATGAGCCATACATTCCGCACATCCGATGCATTTGCTCTGAATAATACGCGCTTTGGTTTTTTCCAGTTTAATAGCATCAACGGGACAATGCCGCACGCATTCGCCGCAAAGTGTACAGTTCTTACCGATACTGAGCTTAACTGCGGCATGCTGTTTGAGTTTGCCCTTTTTGCTCGCACAGCCCATTCCCAAAGTTTTGAGCGTGG
>CAYVXS010000489.1:0-3007 GCA_964454885.1 uncultured Pirellulales bacterium | reverse complement strand
ACGACGGCTTCGATTTTTTCTACGGCTTGTTTTCGCAAAGCAGGGGTGTCGATTTTCTTGAGCCATATAATGATGCCGTATGTATGGTGAGTTTCAGAAAAAATCAAATTGTTAGGGAATTCGCTCTTTTCAAGAAAAGCTTTCCAATTCGGCTGGACCTGCGACAATCCGTCGGCCAAATCGGACGGCGCCAGGACCGTATCGACGTTCTCAATCCGCCGGAGTTTTTCGGATAATGACCTCTGAATACCAAGAGCTTTTTCTCCGAGGGGATCTTCCGCTTGAGAAGCTATAATGACAAACTCTTCGTTACCAAAACGATTAAGAAAATCTCGATACTGTGAATATTCCTTACTGTGTCTGCCGATCCATACCTCGATGGAATTATCGATTCGGGCTTTGGGCAGTTGGGAAATCGGTAGTATTACCGATAGAACAGTAGCAACAGCCAGCCACTTTCCGTATCGAATTAAAATATCGGACAGCTTATTCATCGTTTTCTTTGTATTCGTAAGGATATTTTCGGAAAAAGACCGCCAATACGGTGGCCAGTTTCAGACCGGTTTCAATATTGCCTTTGATATCAACTTTCTTTCGAAAAAAAGCCTGCTGGGGAGCGAGCCTGCCTGTCACAATTCGTTCGAACGTATCACCGTCGGTCAGGAAGGTGCATTGGTTTTTCATGCCGTTGAGAGATATTTTTTCGAGGCGACCGTGGTCGATTTTAAGCGACCAGCTTTTCAGAGGTATTTCAGAGACACATATCCGGCAGCTTGCCGAAAGGTTCCGAAGGTCGGGCAAAAGCTGCTTATGCATTTTATTAACTAAAAACCTATTGAAATAATCCTCGACAATATATGTATATTGCCGGCCCGGCTGCGATGAGGTTTTTATATGGTTTTTCCCCCAGTTTACGTTACGGGCATACTTGATTAGCCGTTGGAAAAATTCCAGGTTCATCTCGGGGATAACCAGGTCATTTTCATTAAGGACCTGCTCCGTGAATGTGCGGTCGAATACAGGCTCGCAGCGTAAATAAGGCAGGTATAATGACGAGGCCTTTTTATACATAAGTTCAAATCGATTGGCTTTTTTCCGAATAAAATCCTCTTCCTCGACAAAACGAGCCTTGGGAATATTGAACAGCTCGATAAATATTTCTCTTAGACCGGCAAGAGAAATGGGATTTGGATTGGTAATGTGATAAACTCCCGGCTGTCGAGATTGGATGATTTTCCAGATCATATCCGCAGTGATATCGACAGGTATAAAATTCTTGGTGGCTTGTGGGTCGGCCACAGCGCGAAATTCCTCCTCTCTTATCAGGTCGGCCACATTGTCAAAAAATCGCAGCAGATTGTATAGGCCGTCGAAGTTTACAATTTTGCCCGTTCGAGAATCTCCCACAAGGATAGAAGGACGGAAAATCATCACAGGCAGTCCAGTTCTTTTTGACCATTGCTGCACCTGTTTTTCAGCCTGGCATTTTGTTAATTCATAACTGTTGTGATATTGTTGCCCCTTATCCAGCTCGTTTTCCCTCACAAGACCATCACGTTTACCTGCGACGTATGCTGTGCTGATGTGACAAACAGGGATACGAAGCGATTCCGCCAATCGGAGAACATTAGCCGTTCCTATTACATTTATCCGGTGGTTTCTTTCTGCCGAGTCGTCCGCGAAATCCAATAATGCCGCACAGTGAATGATAAGTGAGACATCCGATAGATTCTCTGGTGTTATTCCGAGATTCTCTTTGCATATATCGCCCGGTATGACATCAGGATTGCCATCGTCACTGGATGCCTCGACAATATCCATGATTTGCTTTGCGCGGATTATGGCATCCGCCCGGCTCTGTCCCCTTATGACAGCCTTGATACGATGGCCGCTTTCAAGTATTCGGCCGGCCAGTACGCTGCCAAGCGAACCGGTTATACCTGTCATCAATATCGAACCTGATGGATTCATGCAGAGCCTGCCGGAATAAACTGGTTTTGTTCGTCATAAATACCCAATAAATTGTATTGAGTATCTCGGAGGGCCGGCGACAAACCGGTGTTTCGAATGCACGAGATTATTTTTTCAACGGACATGCCGAACGATAATCCGGTAGCACTGACGACACTTTCTTCCATCAGGACACCGCCGAAATCATCGGCTCCGAAATTTAAGGCTAATTCCACCATGTCGGGTCCCTCTGTAACCCAGCCGGCCTGTATATGGTCGATATTATCCAGCACGAGCCTGGCCAGGGCGACGATTCGTAAATAATCCACGCCAGAAGCCAAAGGATAAGATAAATTTGTTTTGTTCGGCTGAAAACTCCATGGGATGAAAGCACGGAATCCTCCGGTTTTATCCTGCAGGTCCCGAATCTGTATCATGTGCTCGACTCTTTGTGCAGTTGTCTCGCCCAGACCGTACACCATAGTAGCGGTCGTACTCATACCAATCCTGTGAGCGGCCTGCATAACCTCGAACCATTGCCCGACGGTTAGTTTTCGGGGACTTACTTTCTGTCGAACTTCATCGACCAGAATTTCCGCTCCACCGCCGGGCAGCGAATCCAGGCCGGCTTGCCGGAGCCTTTCGAGGACATTTTCCACCGCAATGTGATTTCTTTCAGCCAACCAGAAAACTTCCGCAGGTGACAGTGAATGCAGCCAGATATCAGGCACTCTTTCTTTAATCGTTTGCAGCATCTTCTCATACCATGATAAATCCAGCTCGGGATTGAGCCCTCCCTGCAGCATGATTTGCGTAGCTCCAAGTTCGGCTGCTTCGACGACCCTGCGAACAATTTCATCGATTGACATTGTAAAGCTGTTCTTCCGGCCGGGAAAAACATGATAGGCGCAAAATTTACATCCGACCGTGCATACATTGGTGAAGCTGATGTTTCTGTCTATAATAAATGTGCATCGCCTGTGGGGTACTCTTTGATGTCTGTGCCGATTCGCTAATCGTCCCATCTCCTGAAAGGGAACTTTATCGTGCAGGAAAA
>CAYVXS010000488.1:0-3022 GCA_964454885.1 uncultured Pirellulales bacterium | reverse complement strand
ACAATATGATTATCATAATTATTGCGGAGAAGATGAAGCTGCCCTGAGAAAGCGAAACAATCGGATTTTGAAGCCTTCCAGAGCAGCGAGCTCCGGAAGGCTTTTTTGTTGCCATAGATTTATAAAAAATGAGTATATCGAAGTTTATAAGTTTTGTTGACAATAACAGTTACAGTACTTACTATATGCCCTTTGCATTACGTGATTTTAAGGATCAATTAGATGTCGGAGAATAAAGAAAAGAGTTACCGTGATACACTGAACCTGCCGAAGACGAATTTTGCGATGAAGGCCAACCTGGTGCAGCGTGAGCCGCAGATGCGCAAGCAATGGGCCAATGACGATATTTACGCCCGAACAAGGGAGGCCAGAAAAGGAGCCCCTTTATATACCCTGCACGACGGCCCGCCCTATGCGAACGGCGATATTCACATGGGACACGTTATAAATAAGGTCCTCAAGGATTTCGTGGTCAAATATAAGACGATGACAGGTTTCGATGCGCCTTACGTCCCCGGCTGGGACTGTCACGGCCTGCCGATCGAATCGAAAGTTATGACTGAACTTGGTAATAAGGCCCGCGAAATGACTAAGCCGGAAATTCGCAAGCTCTGCCATAAATACGCCGCCAAATACGTCAAGCTACAGGGCAAACAGTTCCAGGCTCTTGGAGTATTCGGCGATTTCGACAATCCGTATCTGACATTTAAGCCGTCCTACGAAGCGGGGATTCTGGAAGTTTTCGCCGAGTTAGTCGAAAAGGGTCTGGTTTATAAACAGCTCAAGCCGATTCACTGGTCGATAGGCTGCGAGACGGCTTTGGCCGAAGCGGAGCTGGAATATAAAGATATAGCGTCGCCGAGTATTTTTGTGAACTATCCCGTTACCGAAGACAGTATCGGCAAACTCGTGGAGCTTGGTCTGGTTGGAGCAGGTGACGCCAACGATGCGAAGGTCTGTTTTATGATATGGACGACCACGCCGTGGACTCTGGCAGCCAACCTGGCTGTTGCGGTACATCCTTACTTAGATTATAAAACCATAAGTTACGAGCAGAACGGGCAAAAATATATTTCCATTCTCGCTGCAGAGCGTATCGAGGCGGTGGTTTCCGCCGGTTCTTTGGGCCAGGGACAATATAAGGTCGGCGAAAAATCCGTCCGGGGAAGCGAGCTTGAGGGATTGCGTTATATTCATCCCTTTGTGGAGAAAAATCCGACCGACAAAGATGCCTACATGGTTATCCTTGCCGAATATGTCACCACCGAAGACGGCACGGGGCTTGTTCATATCGCCCCGGGTCACGGCCTGGAGGATTATCTTTCCGGTCAGAAATATGACCTTGCGGTTTATTCGCCGGTACTGGATGACGGGCGATATGACGATACGGTGCCGACCTGGCTCAAAGGATTGAAAGTCCTGGAAGTTGATACAGTCGTCAATAAATATCTGCAGGAGCACGGATTTCTTTATGCCCAGGGAGAAATTACGCACAGCTACCCGCATTGCTGGCGCAGCAAGGGGCCGGTCATTTTCCGGGCGACCGAACAATGGTTCATCAGTGTGGATAAGGAAATACCCGGCTTCGGGAAAAACCTGAGAGACCTGGCCTTAGAGAGTGTCCCTGACGTGAGATGGATTCCCGGCTGGGGACAGAAGCGTATTACCGGGATGCTGGAATCCCGGCCGGACTGGTGCATCAGCCGGCAACGAAGCTGGGGGCTGCCGATTCCGGTCTTTACGAATGCAGAAGGCGATGCTCTGTTGACAAAAGAATCCGTGATGGCTGTCGCCAAATACGTCGGGCAGCACGGCTCGGATAGCTGGTTCACTGATTCGCCCCGACAGATTCTGGGTGACGATTTTAAGCTGCCGGACGGATTCGTTCTCGATGAGCTTAAAAAGGAAGAGAATATTTTCGACGTATGGTTCGAATCAGGTTGTAGCTGGTTCAGTGCCTGTGTCCGGCAGTCTGGCTGGCCTGTGCCGGTGGATTTGTACCTCGAAGGCTCGGACCAGCATCGCGGCTGGTTCCAGTTGTCACTTCTGCCGGCTCTCGGCGTGACGGGCAAACCGCCGTTCAAAAATGTTTTGACGCACGGCTTTACCGTCGATGAAAAAGGGATGAAGCAATCCAAATCCCTGGGCAATTACGTCAACGCGCAGGATGAGGTGTCGAAATATGGTTCGGATATTTTGCGACTCTGGGTTTCGAGCGTGAACTATCAGGAAGATATCCGCTGCAACGATGAAATAATCGGCAGGACACAGGACGCGTATCGAAAAATCCGGAACACGCTGCGGTACCTGCTCGGCAATATCGATGATTTCGATCCCGGCACGCAGGCTGTGGCCTACGAGGACATGCTGCAGATCGACCGCTGGGCGATGCAGCAGTTGCAAAAGCTGATTGCCAATGTCACACAGGCTTACGAGAGTTTTGTTTTTCACAGGGTTTTCTCGCTTTTATACAATTTCTGCACGGTCGAGATGAGCAGTATCTATATGGACGTGCTCAAGGACCGAATGTATTGCGATGCGGCCGACAGCCTGTCCCGGCGAAGTGCCCAGACCGCTATGCACCGCATCCTGGACGCCCTCGTGCGGATGCTGACGCCGGTTCTGGTCCATACCGCAGAAGAGGCGTGGGCGGCAATGAAGTTCAAATCCGAAGAAGTCGAAACCGTCCATTTAGCACAAATGCCGAAAGCTGATAATTCGATCGACTATACCGTAGACGAACAAAAGTGGCAGAAACTGATGGAGCTGCGGGACGAAGTTTTGCGCGTGCTCGAGGGCCTGCGGCGGGATAAAATAATAGCCAGCAACCAGGAAGCATGTGCGACAATTTCCTGCAACGATGAAAATGCCGCCCTGCTCAGCGACTTCGGGCTCGAGCAATTCGCAGCACTGTGCATTCTTAGTGAGGTCAAGCTGCAAAAGACTACCAACGAAACAATAGTTACGGCCCAGAAGAGCGAATACCAGAAATGCCAGCGATGCTGGAACTACTGGCCGAGTG
>CAYVXS010000487.1:2587-3023 GCA_964454885.1 uncultured Pirellulales bacterium | reverse complement strand
CGCACCTATACTACCAAGCAAAAACGCGCCCGGTGCAGGGATAGCAACGAGGGAGCCGTTAATACTGAAAGCTGCCATCGGGCTGCTGCTAATAATCCACGAACCGTCATCATATCTGCGAGCTCGTAAGCCGCTCACGACAGGGTCGGAAAAATTCCAGTCTGCCACAGTATTGAAATTTGGAGCAGAGGCAACGAGCCAATACTTAGTGTCCGGCTGTAGAATCGGATTAAGCACAGATGTGCCGGTAATCAACGGGCTACTCGCGAAAGGCCCCATGGCATCTGTAAAGTTAAATTCCTCGATAATCGTACCCGGCTTGTTGCCGGCATCGGTCATCAACCAGATATCGACCTGGTTTGTACCACTTTCCAGGCCAATTCCCACTTCAATAGAATCAAGACTGTACGGCTCGTCAACAGTGATTTGAAACTGG
>CAYVXS010000487.1:1727-2577 GCA_964454885.1 uncultured Pirellulales bacterium | reverse complement strand
ACATTATATCCCATATTATGACTATATGAGTCTCCCGGGCCTAATGTACTATAGATCAGGGCGGCATTAGTGCTCGGTGTCCCGATTGCTGTGATTAATACGAGAATTGCAATTACTTTACTCTTCATCTTTCCTCTTTCCATTTACAAAAACTGCTCTTACAGCGTATCTATGTCTTGATTTTCCTCCTTGATGGTCTGTCCATATATCCAAAATATGTCTGTCGTACGGCCTATATGTATATGTATATGTGATTGTAGAATATTTACTATTTATTGTCAAGTATAGAAAATAAATCAAAAAGGGCGTCACGGTTTTAACAAAACGCCAGGACGCCCTTTATGTTTTGAGAAAAATAAGGATTATTTTTATTAGTCAATATTTTTCTTTTCAACTTTCCAGCCCTTTCTTTGTGACAGTCCGCAAGGCTCGCCGAGGAACATTTTCGCGGCTTCCTCGTCGTCTTTCAACTGCCATTGTAACCAGGCCGTTGCGACGATGGCGAATTCCCCGCCGTGCGAACGCATGTATGTTCCGCCGTGTCCGACACCATCCAGACAAGCTGCGAAAGCGGGCAGATTCTTAATGCGGCTGAAATCGTCCATACCATTGGGATTGGCCGCATCCGACTTGTCACCAAGGATATAAATCACAGGTGAATGCAGCTTCTCAAGATGATCCTTTGTCAAACTGGGTATTCCCGGCAATCCGCCGCCACCTCGAGCTCCACCCCGTGAGCCGCCGCCGGGGGGAGTATTAAAAATACCGCTATTGCAAATCATTACGGTCGTAACACGCGGATCAGTAGCAACCTCGTACGCCTGCAAGCCGCCGCAGGACATACCTGCTA
>CAYVXS010000487.1:0-1717 GCA_964454885.1 uncultured Pirellulales bacterium | reverse complement strand
GCCGTATCGATTTTATTGTAATATATACTCGTCTGGTTGCTGTCTTGAGCGATCGCCCAGTCAATCGCATCGGTTAGTTGAGAAGCTGTGGATCTGCCGCTGCCACGCTCGCCTTCCTTCGGCATCGGGCCAATAGCGATCACCAGAAAACCGTGCGAGGCTACCTCAGACAAAAAGTTTAAATGTTCCCATGGCGAATTAGTGCAGGCCCCGTTACCCCAGGCGATTATCGGCAGCTTATTTTTCTTTCCGAAAACGCTCAGGTCTTTCGGCCTGAAAATTGTGTGAGTTTCCAGAGTGCCGTCGGTTGCCATCAAAGCGGTGTAAGGGCCGGTCCCGCCGTCTTCCACCGTTCTGGAATTTGTTTCAGTCGAAACGGGTTTGGCCTTATCGATATTCAGTGCCTCACATCCGCATAGTGTTACCATTAACAGGCTGGTTGCCGCACATAAAACAAACATTCTTGGATTAATCACAAGAGCTCCTTTCTAAAAGTTCATTTTCTATTTTCCTATCAGTCGCCGGTATTACAGATTGTACTTTCAGGGAAGGCGATGATTGCGTCGATAGTATCCGGTGAATAAGTCTTTCCTATAAAATCACTATACTCGTTATAAAGAGAATAAATGCGCGTTACAAATTTGCGATTGAACTCGATAGTATAAGGAACGAACGCGGCGCGCACGTTGCCGGTATCGCCTTCATTGATGTCCATTACTTTTACATCGGTTTTGCAAGAAAAGTCGAAGTCCCTGAAATCGACATACCTCAACTTGTCGTTTGACAGGGTCTTCCAGTAGCACCGTTTGGTTTTCACATCAAAAGCCATCGACCATCGTGTCTGAAAGGTCGGCGAGGACAATTCAGCGGCCTGGAGAATGGTAAAAACATAGCTAACCCCATCACTGCTCTGGGCGGTATCGTACGCAGCATACAGCTCGGCAATAGGCTTGAAGCGTCCCGAAGGGTCGTCCCCGGTTGTAATGCACGATTCATAAGCGCTGTTGACCATCGCAGGTATCGGCAGGGTGCCGCCGGTATAAACGGTCAATTTCCCATCCAGCCACTCGATACCGGCAACTGTTCCGTTGCTGTCGCAGACCAGAATGTGCGAAGCCATGCCCTCCCAGTCCGTAGGTTCGATACGGACCACCTTATCGGAGGCTATAACCTCTTCTACCGTCGCGCTGGTGTCGAGCTGGTATTGGATCCATTGCGAACCGCTGAGCACGGGCAGACCGCCTGATGGCGGATGCCTGGTTTCGGACAGCATCAATTCAACGATGGCCAGTCCGGCTTCGTTCATTCCTCTAATGGGGAATTCGCGTCCTTCGGTATTAAAAGTTATACTGCCGTATGTGGAGGTCCATGTCCAGTCGGGCTTGTTTTCATACCAGAACCCGCGTTTTGTGACATTGCGTTTATTGACTACTACCATACCGTCACCGGAGATCCAGTCCATGTTGTTGGCAAGAATGAGATGCCCCTTTTTGTTAAGGCAAACGGCCGAGCATCCGTAGATGTCCGTGAAGACCCCAAACAAAGCGATGATAATCAGGACGATGATACCGTATTTTCGTATAATGCTGCTTCCCATGTTTGCGATATACCAGTTCCTATTCATTTTCACCGGCTATCTTTCTGTCCGCTGTCTTTTCCTGCGTTGTCATACAGCGAATCGGTTTTTTTCGTGTCGGTTAATAGTAGCCTAATGATT
>CAYVXS010000486.1:0-3026 GCA_964454885.1 uncultured Pirellulales bacterium | reverse complement strand
ATCGAGGTAGCTCATAATCTTTCACCGGAAAAGAGCAGCAAAGTTCGATATCGAATGGGTGAGGGTATAACAGGTAAAGTGATAGAATCCGGCAAAGCGATGGTCGTGCCGAAAGTATCGAAAGAGCCTTTATTTCTTGACCGTTTCGAGCGATCACAAACCGATAAAGAAGAAATAAGTTTTATTTGCGTTCCAATATCGATCGGACGAAAAGTAATCGGAACAATATCTGTTGACAAGATTTTCAATCCCGCAAGACCTTTGGACGAAGACAAGCGGGTCCTAAGTATTGTTGCGAGCATGATTGCCAATGACGTAAAATCCCGCCAGGAAGCAGTTCTTCGCCGGCAGGAGCTTGAGAACGAGAATTTGCGGCTGCGTCACGAGCTTGAGGACCGATTCCGCCCCGAAAATATCATCGGTAATTCAGGCACCATGCGTGACGTATATCGCCAGATCCACCAGGTGGCCGGGGGAGACACAACCGTGCTCATTCGCGGCGAATCCGGCACAGGCAAGGAATTAGTCGCTCATGCGATACATTACTCAAGCCCGAGAAGCGAGGGGCCTTTTGTAAAAGTAAATTGTGCCGCCCTGAACGAAAACCTGCTTGAAAGCGAGCTTTTCGGCCACGAAAAAGGCGCGTTTACCGGCGCGATCCAAAGCCGCAAAGGCCGCCTCGAAGAAGCCGACGGGGGGACATTATTTCTCGATGAAATAGGAGATTTTTCTCCTGTCACCCAGGTCAAGCTTTTAAGAGTGTTACAGGAGCGTCAATTCGAGAGAGTTGGCAGCAACCGTACTTTAAGAACAAATGCAAGGATTGTCACCGCTACTAATCGCGACCTGGAAAAAGCCGTTCAGACAGGGACTTTCCGCCAGGACCTTTACTATCGGATCAATGTATTTCCCATTTTTCTGCCGCCCCTGCGCGACCGTAAAGATGACATTCTTTTATTGGCTGATTTTTTCGTCGAGCAATATTCGAAGAAGATGAAAAAGGATGTGCGGCGAATATCTACACCGGCGATAAACATGATGGTGGCATATCACTGGCCCGGTAATGTCCGGGAGCTGGAAAACTGCATCGAAAGGGCGGTCCTGCTGAGCACGGATGGTGTGATACACGGTCACCATTTACCGCCGACCCTGCAGACTTCCGATGCATCCGACACCATCGGGACAGGTTCGCTCAAAGAGAGAGTTAATTTATTCGAGCGTGACATTATCGTCGATGCGTTAAAACGATGCAACGGCAATCTCGCCTCGACCGCACGCGATTTAAGAACTACCCCCAGAATCATAGGATACAAGGTCAGGGAATTAGATATTGACTACAAACGTTACAGCAGAAAGTAAACATCTGAAGCACGAATCACGAAATACTAATTTCTAAACAAATCCAAAATCCTAAGCATCCAAATACAAAACTTCGCGTTTTTGTCATTTGAATTTTAGATATTCGAGATTGTTTCGAGTTTCGAGATTAGATATTCAGATTTAATTAAGTTTCTTGCCGCCCCCGCTGTCCCCAGGGGACAAAGCATCGGGGGCAGGCCTTTTGGAGTCGTGGTTGTCGAAGGGTGTTGAATCATTAAAAACATACTTACTTTTTCTGTTTAATATGGTTACGATACAGTATCTCTTTCCATATTTGATCCCAATCTTTATGTTGAAGCCCAATTATTTCATAACGTTCATCTGTTCGGCTAATATAAACATAAAAGCAATCTCCTGATGAGAATACTGCCGTTCCTTCGTAGTAAGATGGATTTGCATCACCTATGAATAACATGCATTTATTTCCGAGTCGAGACTCATACTCTCTGAATTCCTTAAGAGCATCTTTATATATTGTACCTTCCTGAGGATTATATATACCTTCAAAAAGATCATTCATTGTTCTATAGAAGAAATGGACTGCTTCCCCTCTTTGTTCTCTTTGTTTTTGGCTTTTATGTGAACGCCAGGAGTTAAGAGCTATTGTTCCTATAGTTATTCCTATAATGGAACCTACTATGAAAGCAATTACGGCAGTAAGACATAAGTTCGAAATCGATTTATTCATATTATTTTCTCCTGTTTAAATACCATATTATGATAAACACATGCATACTTCAAATAATTATGCTTTGTAAATTGTAGATAGCCAAAACTCTGTTTTATGGATCTGTTGATTAACCTGATTCTCCTTCTGATTCTTCTTCTACTACATGATCATAAAATGGATCAGCTAAATTTTCACGTATCCAATCACCAACTTCACTTGGAGAAATACCGAATGGTCCCACAGGCCACGGCTCCGTACTAACAGTTAACAAAAAACCAAGTTCAATTCCTCTCATGCCAAGACGCCAATCAGCACAATCTGTATCACCATCTTCATGATTGTATAAATGAGCCATTGCTATAGTAGTTCCAATCGGATAGCTGTTTGTGAAATTAATTGCATAATAACTAGCCTGAAGATATGCCACAAAGTGACTAACCTGATTAAAACTATTCGAGTTTGGATCTTCCTGGTATGAATCCAAAAATCCTGATTGCCCAAAGTGCAGCATTTCATGATTTACACCATCAATCTCTATACGCACTTCTCCATCTTCTAATCCTTCTATTATACCAAGTGTGTGGGCGCATACCAACTCTGACAATCCAGATACAAAGGCTGCAGTACCTACTTTACCATCTCCAGACCACTCGGCCACCTTATCGGCAATTCTTGCTAATGCTTCAACATCACTTATTGAACCCTCCCTTGCTATTTGATGTTGGTTTTCAGCATACGCTTTAACTTCATCCCATGATAGCAATCCACTTGGATCTATATATTTTAATGGATTATCTCCACAATAGTTATACCAGTTTATGCTGTCTCCGTAGCCGATGGGATCGGTTTGGAGGAATCGGCCGATTTGGGGATTATAGTACCGGGCGCGATAGTAATAGAGTCCTGTTTCGAGGTCGAATCTTCTGCCGGTGAACATATACGGATTTCCGAATAAAATCGAAAGGGGCGTAACTTT
>CAYVXS010000485.1:0-3026 GCA_964454885.1 uncultured Pirellulales bacterium | reverse complement strand
CCCGGCGATGAAATTATCCTCTCGGATATGTCGCAGTGGGATGAATATGACAAAATCCGGCTAAAATAGAAGTGCACATATATGTGACATAAAATTCAGAAGGCTTAAACTAAAAAAATGGGTACTTTTATTAACGACATTAAACTCGCCTATCGAAAACTGAGAAAAAATCCCGGCTTCATGCTCATTGTCGTACTGACTCTGGCCTTGGGTATCGGAGCCAACACGTCCATGTTCAGTGTAGTCAATACGGTTCTACTAGATCCCTTACCATACCCTGATTCGGATCGTTTGGTTAAGGTGTTTGAGACTGACCCGGCAAGGGAAAGATTCCGTGACCCTGTATCCATTCCCAATTTCCTGGATTGGCAGAAACAGAGTCAATCCTTCGAATGTCTGGGATTGGTGAATTATGCTGGATATCCTTCAAATGTTTTGCTTGGGGAAGGATCCTCCCGAGCGAAAACGTTGATAGCCTCCTCAACGTTGTTTTATGCATTGGACGTTAAACCTGTTTTAGGGCGGATATTTACCGCTGAAGAGGACAAGCCCAATAGTGACTTGATGTTACTTTTGTCGTACGATTTATGGCAAAGTCAATTTGCGGCCGATCCGGATATCATAGGTCGTCAAATCGCGGTAGCCGGTGACTTCATAAGGGGCGGTTTTGTTCAGTGTACAGTGATCGGCGTTCTGCCGGCGGACTTCCAACCCTCTTTTTGTGAAGGCTTTAAGGGGACTCAATGTTGGTTGTCTCTTAGCAGCATCAGGAACCTATTTGGTCAGCGACGCAGTCATACATCAACGGTTGTGGCGAAACTGAAACCTGGCGTTACATTGTCCCAGGCCCAAACGGAGATGGATGGGATTGCCGCACAAATAGCTACTCATTATGGAGAGGATAGGGGTGTTCGTATTGTTTCGGTGCGGGATGATCTGGTTAAGGATGTTGATACGATCCTGTGGATTCTTTTCGCTGCTGTGGGATTTCTGTTGATGATCGTGTGTGTCAATGTCGCGAATTTATTATTGATTAAGATATCGAGCAGAGAAAGAGAGATGGCGGTCCGTGCTGCTTTGGGAGCAGGAAGATGGCGATTCATGCAGCAGGTGTTTATCGAGTCGTTACTATTGGTGATCTTGGGAGGTACATTAGGGATTTTACTGGCTTTTTGGGGGAACCAACTCTTGTTCGCCTGGCTGGGTAACCGTATTCCTTGGATGTACGAGCTTGCTGTGGATGGTCGAGTTCTGGCTTTTATGGCTTTGGCCTGTTTGCTGTCCTGCGTGCTGTTTAGTTTGGCGCCGGCGATTCGTTTGCTGGGTTGCGAAGTCCTGCCTGTACTTCAGAATAGTGCGGGGCGATCCACGAGTTCCCGTTATCGAGTACTTCAGGATGCCCTAGTGGTGATCCAGATTTCCATGGCCTTGGTGCTATTGGTGGGAGCGGGTTTACTTGGACGAAGTTTTGTTTCATTGATGCGAACCGATCTTGGTATGAAACCAGAGAACGTTCTGACCTTTCTAGTTGAATTGCCGCGTGAGCAGTTCCCAGAGAATCGAACACGCAGTGAATTCCTTAATCGTATGGAATCCGAACTGCAAGCTCTTCCAGGAGTGCGTGCAGTTGGATCAACCAGTCTTTTGTCCTTTACTAAGGCAAGGTGGCCTTGTGGATTTTCCATAAAAGACGGCCTGCCAACTCAACCAGACGTACCTACTGTTGCGCTTGCTCGGTTGGTTTCTTCAGATTATTTCAAGGCTGTCGGTATCCAACTTGTGAAGGGACGTTTTTTTAATGAGCGTGATGTTCAGGCAACAAAGGGAAAGGCTGTTATTAATGAAACCATGGCGCGCCGATTCTGGCCTGACCAGAACCCGTTGGGAACGCGCATTATTCCGGATACGAGTATAGGTGATAGTCCCTCTTTTTATGAAATTGTCGGTATTATTGCCGATTCCAAGCAGCAGACGATTCAGAGTGAAATCGAGCCGGAAATATCGATCCTGAATGCACAGTTTCCACCCTGGGCGGCGATGTTTACGGTAAGGACTGATGTCGAACCTCTGAGTCAGGTCAAGGCAATCAGAGAACTTGTAGCAAGCCTGGATAAAACGGTTCCGATTTCAGATGTACGCACCTTGCAGGGACGCATTAATGATACAATTTGGCGTGAGCGGTTTTCGCTGATGCTCAATGGATTTTTCTCTGTGACGGCTTTGTTACTGGCTTCGTTGGGTGTATATGGTGTGATGGCCTACGCAGTGAATTTACGTCAGCAGGAGATCGGTATCCGTATCGCTCTGGGCGCTCAACGCGGCAATGTGCTTGGCTTGATTCTTAAAAGGGGGTGCCTGCTGGCCGGCATAGGTATTGCCATCGGTATCTTTGGGGCATTGGCTGTTACCCGGCTTATAGATTTCATGCTTTACCAGGTGAAGCCCCTTGATCCGGTGACCTTTGCCGTGGTTCCGTTGTTGTTGCTGGCAGTTAGCTTATTGGCCTGCTATGTGCCGGCCCGCAGGGCGACCAAGATCGATCCGATGGAGGCATTGCATTACGAATAGCGAATTATAACTGAAAGGAAGAAATGAGTACTGTTTTTAATGATATCAAATATGCCTTTCGTCAACTTCGCAAAAAACCAGGTTTTACGTTTGTGGCCATCTTGATACTGGCTATAGGTATAGGTGCAAATACAGCTTTATTCAGTTTAATCCAGGCGGTTTTATTGAGTCCTCTGCCTTTCAAAGATCCGGAAAGTCTGGTTATGGTACAGAAATCCTTTATAGGACGCGGCCCGGCGGGATCATGTTCAGGTCCGGATTATCTGGACTGGGCTGAACAGAATAAAGTATTCGAGGGACTTGCCGCCGCTGATATCGGGTACCGACTGAATTTAACGGGGCAGGGAGAACCTTTAGCCCTGACGGGAGCACGGGTGAGTACCAATTTTATCGATACGCTTGGCGCTCACGTTGCATTAGGGCGTTCGTTTCGCAACGATGAGTCCGAAAGCGATAAA
>CAYVXS010000484.1:0-3028 GCA_964454885.1 uncultured Pirellulales bacterium | reverse complement strand
AATTTAACAGGTCTTTATACGGTTGAAATTGAGTTTGTAACTCAATCACAAAACGTCAAAACGCTTCTTAAAAATATGGAACGATTGTCACAGGAACTTTCCAGGGAACCTCAGGTCGCCAAGATCGTTCACAGCGGCTCATTAGCTTCATTTATTACAAGCATTCATCGTCCCGCACTGTTAAGCCCCAGCCGGATGAGGGAAAATCCTCTATATAATTTGATGGAACGATACCAAATCAGATCGCAGGAACAGACCCGTTTGCGGATGTCCGTGTTCATCAGGGCCATGTCGAGCAACAAGTTTTACGCCATTATAGATCGAATTCACGTATTGTCCGACCAAATCCTCGACAATCAAACAAAATATACAATCACCGGAGTAGTTCCCCTGCTCAATGCCGCCCAGCAGTCACTCATTAATACGCAGATTAAAACTTTCAGCCTGGCACTGATTGTCGTTCTGCTGTTAATCGGTATTTTTATGAAATCTATTCGGGCGCTTTCTGTAGCGATTCTTCCGAACATCCTGCCGATTTTTATATTATTCAGCATTATGGTCGCTTCAAATATCCCCATCGATGCCGCCACCGTTATGATTGCCAGCATTGCTATCGGCATCGCCGTGGATGATACGATTCATTTTCTCTCGCATTTTCGCACCCATCAACTCGAAGGGGAGGAAACCATTGCTGCAATACGCACAACTTTCAACGAAATCGGTCCTGCAGTCACATTGACTTCAGTCGTGGCCATGGCCGGATTTTTAATCCTGTACCTTTCACAATTCAAGCCCATCCGATACTTCGGACTTTTAGCCGCCGTTACGATGGTCACTGCATGGCTGGGCGACGTAATTGTCCTGCCGGTCTGTGCGGCGATCCTGAAATTATGGAAACCACGTATCACAGGGGAATCCGGCAATGAATGAATCGGTCAACAATCGGCTCCGGCATATATTGGGTATTCATTTTAATCCTGAGACAGGCAGTCCCTATTGGCTTGAAAGACAAAACTCTTTAGGTCTGGATGTACGAAAAGAAATATGCACTATTAACGATTTGTCTCTGTTAGGCGCAATGGATGAACAAGCTTTAACGGACAGGCCTGTCGAGGATTTTATTCCACGAGCCTTCTCAAAGTGCAAAGAGTATATTCTCGCCGAAACAGCAGGCACATCGGGTCCACCCAAAACAGCAGTACATCGCATGGATGAATTCCATTCGGCTTTTGTGGAACCGTTCATAAAAGCTGCTGAAAGATGTAATTTTCCAACGGGAGGACATTGGTTGTTCGTTGGTCCGACCGGCCCGCATATCATCGGCCGGGCGGCGAAAGCCTGTGCAAAAGCTATGGGAGGCGGGGACATTTTCCGAGTTGACTTCGATCCCCGCTGGGCCAAGGCACTGCTGCCGGGCAGCTTTGCCGCAAAAAGATACCTGCAGCATATCGAAAGGCAGGCACTGGCTATCCTCGATGTCCAGAATATCGATGTTATATTCTCCACTCCCGCTGTGTTGGAAAATCTCTTGGAAAAACTTTCACCCGAGCAAAAGCGGAATATTTCAGGAATCCATCTCGGAGGTATGGCCCCAAGCAACGAATTCATGCGGAAACTTACCGAATCATTTCCAGAAGCTGTTATTCTTTCCGGATATGGAAATACCCTCTTCGGCATGATACCGCAATTGCATTATGATTGTGAGACGGGATTCGATTATTTCCCCTTAGGAAACAGGCTTATTGTGCAGGTAATTCAGGAGCCGGAAGATTCTTCACAAGTAAACCTGAAAAAAGTTGCAGAGTATGAACAGCGAGGCCGGATTGTAATGCACCGTCTTGACGAATTTCAATTGATTCTCAACATGGTCGAGAGGGACACGGCGATCAGGATTACTCCGGCTCAAGGTGAAAAAGAAAATGGTTTTATTCTGGACGGCATTCGCGATCCGATGCCGGTAGTTAATGAAACAAAAAAAATATCGTTAGGACTATACTAATGCAGACGACAGAAATTACAGAACATATCGGCTTTGCGAGCGGCTCGCAAAAGCTTTCTGGAATTTTAGCTTATCCGGGCGGCCGAGAGCCGGAAATGTCCATCCTTCTATGTTCGCCGCATCCACATTTTGCAGGGGATATGGAAAATAACGTCATCCAGTACCTGGCTAATTATTTTGCCCGCGATTCGGTAACTCTTCGTTTCGATTATCGCGGTATCGGCAAAAGCGAAATTGACCTGCCTCCGGGATCGAGTGTTTTCGATTACTGGCAGCATGTCGAAGACAGTATGGATTATCATGATGCCCTTGAAGATGTTCGCCATGCGGCCGGAGAGCTTCTGGACATTGCCCGGGAACTACCCTTTATAATTGTCGGATATTCTTTCGGTGTGGCAACAGGTTTTCAATTCGGCATAAACGCGGAATCGGTTTCTATGTTGATTGGAATCGCACCTCCGATTGGAAAGGTCGATTTCAGTTTTCTAAGTCGTTGTACGAAACCGTCTCTGGTCATAACCGGAAAAGAAGATTTTTTATATACACCCGAACAGCTTGAAAAGTTCCGCCAATCATGTCATACATGGATAACGGTGGATGTTTGGGAAAATAGTGATCATTTTTTTAGAGGCGAGGAAGAAAAACTGGCAATAGCTATCGATGGTTTCATCCACGAAAAATTACATGGAACCGGAAAGGAATAGATGATGCAATCGAAAAACAAGCCGGAACTACTGGCGCCGGCCGGGACTCTTGAGGCCGTTGAAGCCGTAGTCGAAGCCGGAATTGACGTCGATATAGTGCCCGACGAAATCATTGATGCCGCTGAAACGTTCGAGCATCCGATCAGCGGCGCGGGCGTACCACGACTCGTCGGTGAGGCGTGAGCAGAGCCCCAGGTGCAGCAGCGTCTCCCCCTGGGCGTTGCCTTCCGCCGAGTTCGGCGCCGGCGCGCGGTCCGGATTCAGCAACAGGGTTTTTTTCGCTTCCAGCCCGCCGCGGAGATGATCGAGGGCCGCTGCCGCCCAG
>CAYVXS010000483.1:0-3029 GCA_964454885.1 uncultured Pirellulales bacterium | reverse complement strand
GATGCCCTCAATGCCACCGATACCTCCAATGCCGGAGGTTGCCACAGTGTCGGTGGATGTTGTGACGCCTGTTTTACCTCATCCGCATATTGTAGTGACACCGGAAAGTGCTCCCTCTGAAGTCGTTGTTCCTATGGTTAAGAGGATTGAAGTTCCTGTACAAGTCACTGTACCGGTTGTTGCGACACCAGGCTCTCGCCTGACCGCTCAAACCGGAAAGCCGGGCATAAATATCCAAAAGGATAAAGACGACGAATTCGAAGCAAAGAAGGAAATGAATTACACAACAAAAGTAGAACCGGGAACACCTTTTGTTGTGAGAAATAAAGTCGGTAAAATCGTCCTGAATCCCAGCAAAGACAGAAATTGCACCGTCAAGGCCTATATCCGGGCAACCGCTGATACCCAGGAAAAGGCACAGGAATTAGCCGATCAGGTGTCAATGAGCACACATTCTTCCAGAGAAAAATTCTACTTCGAACCTGTCAAATCGGGAGAAGATAAATGGGATGGTCTTAATATAGACCTGCATATCACAGTGCCGTCAGGCGTTTCACCTGATGTCTCGACTAATGTTGGCTCTATAGAAATTAATAATCTCAAAGAGGGGATAAAAGGTCTAACCAACGTCGGCTCGATTAAAGCTGTGAATGTTATAGGAAATATTCGGTTAACAACTCAGGTCGGGGATATCGAATTCGTTGCACGTGAAGGTTTTTCTGCGAAAATACGTGCTACTACGAAAGTCGGATCCGTCAAGAGTGACTTTCCTCTGGAAATCCTAAAGAAAGATTATGTTTCAAACACAGCCAAAGGAACCGTCGGCTCGAGTGAAAACGATGTTCTCCTGATAACTAATGTAGGGAAGATAAATATAAAGAAACAATCTCGGGAATCCTCCAACAACAGCCTTGAGAAGTCAGTTTCAGTGAGAACGATCACTCACAATAATGTTGTTACCGGCATACCTGCTCAGGCACAATTGTCTTCGGAAGTAGAATTGTCATCTGGTGATAATGTGCGAATCGTCCGGTCCATCGAGGAGAGTAAGCAGGATAATATCAACATAATTAAGCGTATCGAGATGCTGAAAAAGTCGATCTCACCGGGCTCCGTGCTGGAAGTTTCAAACGAAGACGGTTCCATTACCGTGGTTGGTTCGGATAAGGGTGGTTGCCAGATTAATTCGACATTCACGATCAAGGCCCCCACGGCGGAAGCGGTAAAAGCACTGTCAAAAGAAATATCTTTAAACGTTACTCCTACAAGTAAGGGATTGTCTATAAAAGTTGATCATCCTAAAAAAATGCTGCAAAATCACTCGTATCAGGTGGACTTGCAGATTGCCGTTCCCGGCAATATGAACCTGGTGCTTAACAACGAAGACGGTAATGTCCAGGTCAAAAACATTGAAGGGCAAATCCAACTCGATGTCGAGGACGGGGACATTGTATGCGAAAATATCACGGCGGATGTTCGTCTTACCTCCGAGGATGGAAACATCGACATCAGAAAAAGCAAACTCACCGGGCTTACTGTCGAGAAAGAAGATGGAAACGTACAATGCGATAATATCAGCGGCGACTGTGACATTCTGGTCGATGACGGTGATGTGATAATAAGCTATGCCGAAGACCTGGCTAAAAGTTGTAAGTGTATCGTGCGTGGCAATGACGGAAATGTCACAATTAACAGAGGCACATTTACCGAGTGTCAGATAAAAAGGGAAAGCGGAAAAATTGACTGTGACAACATCAGGGGTAATCTCAACTTCGAGGTTGAGGATGGCCAGGTGAATGTGAATTATGCCAATAACATTCCTGAAAACTGCACAATAAACGTCCAGCTCGAAGAAGGAAGTGTTAAGTTATCGGCTCCTGGCGGAATGTTTCCTGCAGACAGTCCGTCCCAGGCAAAAAAGAAGGACGAGGGGGCCGAATGGAAAACTCAGGTAAGCACTTCCGGGGGCAGTCGTACTGTTAACCTCAAAACCGATGAAGGCTCTATCAAAGTCGAAAAACGATAGAACATAACAATCTTCTACACATACTCTTTCAGAACGCTTGGTGCTGTCTCGGAAGCACTGAGTGTACCGATAAAGCCGGGTTTTTCGCCCGGTTTTGTCGTTTTTAAATCCAGATAGAAAATTAATCCAGCCCTGAAAGAATTTATTTAGAGCAAAATATATCTATTCGTCGTTATATTAGTAACAATCGATTGTTCTTTTGTCAGACGAGGCATTTAGAGATGTTTGAAGATAAAATACTCTTGTGGAAATTCAAATGTGGCAGCAGAGACGCTTTTCGCCTGATCTATGACAAATATGCCGATGACTTATTGAATCTGGCTGCCAATCTTCTGGCCGACAAGAGCCAGGCCGAAGATGTTGTTCAGGATGTATTTATCTCATTTGTCGAATCGATAGGAAAGTTTCGTCTGACGGGATCTCTTAAAGGCTATTTGGCAACTTGCATCGTCAATCGTTCGCGTGATTATATGCGAAAGAAAAAGCGTGAACAAAGTGCGGCGGAGAATCGATCCGAACGGATAACGCCGGGCGTAAGAAATCCGCTCCAATTGGCGGTCAATAATGAAGAGCTGCTCAAATTAAGTAACGCTTTAACAGAACTTCCGTATGAGCAGAGAGAAACAGTTGTGCTTCACTTGCACGGCGATATGAGATTTCGACAGATAGCCGGATTGCAAAATGTTTCGATAAAAACAGTTCAAAGTCGGTACCGATACGGTTTGGAAAAACTGCGGTCAGCCCTTAACGGTGAGGTGAAAAAATGGGACCAGCGGAAAATATTGAAAATAAGATAAAGAAGTTACGTTACGAGACAAACGCCGAAGCGCACGAGAGAATTCTCGACAATGTGATGCAGGCGATTAACAAACATGATGAACAAAAATCCGGCACGACAGCGCCGGATATATGGAGAACGATTATGAAAAGTCCAATTACAAAATTGGCTGTGGCAGCGGTGATAATTATCACGGCACTGGTCGTCATAAATCAGTTTGGTATC
>CAYVXS010000482.1:0-3040 GCA_964454885.1 uncultured Pirellulales bacterium | reverse complement strand
CATATTGACATAATATAGAGTGTGCATAGGGTGCATTTTTCTATACATGGCAAAATTATCAATGTCCTCATCGGCGATTTTATTTTCGATGCGGCCGAAACTATTCCACTGTCCTTCAGTGTTCCTGGCAAAGATTTCGAAATACAATTTCCCGTCCCTGTTCGTTTCAAGAAGTTTGTGCCATGATTTTTGTGGGATTATGACCTTTGCATTTTTGCAGTATATCTCTATCGGCTTGCCTTTGTCGGAGTATATCTTCACAAAATATTCTTTGCCTTCTTCTTTTATGACAAAATTAAGCGGTGCTATATTGGGAGGACAAACGACGCCGCAATAATCAGGATTAATGCGGGCGGGCCGGTCGATTGGAATGCATGATTCAGGCGTAGCTTTTTTACTTAACGGATTATATACCGGTAAACTAATCGATAATACGACCAAAACCATAGCTAAAAAAATTGTATATCTGTAGAATCTACTCATTGTGTAAACCAGAAACGCGATACATATAATAAAAGTAATAAGTATCGCTATAGTTTTTCGACAGTTCATGAAAAGCGGCCTGCCGGTTATTTCCATAAAGTTCGACCACCCGTATAAACTCCCTAAACCGATTCAGGGAATTAATATTGATGCTTCGTCCCTGCAAATCAGACATATTTTTCGTCAAATATATATAGGATAAAATTGCTTCCTGATAATGCCGTGGAATCTGCGGGTAATTAAAATCATCGAGACGGTCTATATTTTGTATAAAACCCTCATTGTTGCCCATGAGCATATAAAAAGCCATAAGGTATTCGAAAGCCATTCGATTTTTAGGATTTCTTTTAAGAAGGTCAATAAACATTCCCTCGACCAGATATTCGAGCTCTCCCTTATCCTCATGCAACATCAAGCTGCGAAGACGTTGAATCTCTTCGTCACCCGACATGTTGGGATCGGTGTCAAGCTGTTTAAGATAATCGTTAGCCCAGCCGGAATAAAATATAGTTTTTTTAAGTGCCTCCAGATATATTCGCGCGGAAGGAATATCGTTCTTGGCAATCCTTACTATCGCAAGCTTTTTAATAAGCTCAGGGCGTTCACCATATTTTTCCAATGAATCGGCAAGCACACATTCACATTTATTAACTGCTCCAAGGTCATAATAAGTGCCGATTTTATTCCAGGGCGAATGTCCCTCGGCGCTTGCGGAAAGCATAAAACTGCGCATGCTTTGCTTATAGCAAAACATATCTGAGGGCAGCAGCCCGAGATGGTACAAAGCCCTGTTCAAAGCATGAACTACATGATCGTTATTCTGGTAGTGTCGGCCTATCTCAAGAACTTTTTTCCACTGATTTTTGCCAAGATAATAATCGACCTCGAAGATTGCTCTTCGTTCAGAGTTAAAAAAATAAATAACCGTGCCTGCAGCTATAGCAAAAAGAAAAAGAAGTTCGAAACAGGCACTTATTTTCGATATGTATGAAGCTGTCGTTTGCTCTGTATCTTTGGATTTATCAGGCGCATTTTTTTTCTTTTTTCTTTTGCCCGATTTTGCTTTGCCGGAACCTTTAATGTGAAGTAAGAAGAATCTATGTTGAGTAAGTAATCCCCACAAAGCGAACACAATCGCGATAAATGGTATCAGGAGATATAACGCATAGACAGGTGTTATCATTTTTTTCGGGTTAGTATAATCTGCAATCTTCCATGAAAACGGCAGCAATTCAGTATAAGCATCAATAAGGCTGGTTTTAAAAATCATAACTCCGATGATATACCCGATGCAAACAGAAAGGACGCCATACAAAAGACCAGTCGAAAATCGACGGCGGAAAAATATCTCGTAAATGCAGCAAAGTAAAGAAAAATATAAATACGCGCCCGCGGCGATTAAATATAAAACAACGGACAAAAATAAAAACAAAAGCACGTTAGGAACTTTGGCTTTTGGAGCAAAGCTGACGTATGTACATGCAAAAATCAAGGCCGCCAATAATGCCAGAGTCGTGGTGAAGTGATATGTATATCCATTGTATGTGATGAGCAAAAGGAAAGCGGGAATTATACTTATGATGCGAGGGCGAGTAATTCCAATCTTTTTTAAATAATAACCGGTAAATACGCAAATCAGCATTGCATGTACTGTCAAGACAAGGGCGCCCGCCCAGGAATAGTATAAAAGCTGGGACAAAAAATCACTCAGGTATTTGATAGGTCCACCCGGATGTGGGACAATCTCATTAAAAAACACCCAGCCTTTATAAAAGACGGGAAAATTTGTAATCTCCCCGCAGCCGTAATAAATAAGATGCGGCTTAACAACCATCCACAGGTAAAGGTAGAATAAACTAAAATAAACGGTTCTGATTATTGCCCAGCCCCGATTGTTTGATAATGACAATCGCATTGGTGTTAATTACCCTGTTTTGTCGGCAACAACCTTAAATCGTATAGCCGCAAGGAATAAATACAGTAATTCATATCATACAAAAAATTAGTAGCTGTATTGTACCAGCAAAGACTTGCACATTCAAACAAAAGATGTGTAACTGCTGCATTATATGTGTATGTAGGTGTGGGAGAATAAATGTTGAAATCGAAGGTGGACATACGAGTCTTAGAGAGATACAATGTCGGAAGATTCGTAAGTTATATTAATTAGAAGGGTTATAAAATGCATATCATAAAGACTGTCTTTCCAATCCTGCTTATTGCGAGTACCTATGTTTATGGCCAAACAAATTAACTTTCTAATAATGACGGTATTACTAATAACAGGTTGTATTCCGGGAACCGCTTTAAAACAGGAACATATGGGGCGGAAACTACTTTTCGATTATAATTGGAAGTTCACATTGGGGGATTACCCGGCCGCAGGTACAAACGATTACTATGATGACAACTGGCGAAATCTCAACTTACCACACGATTGGAGCATAGAAGGCGCCTTTAAAAAAGATAATCCGGGTGGAGGTAACGACGCCTATTTGCCTACCGGTATCGGCTGGTATCGCAAAGAATTCTACGTTCCGGGTGGAATCCTGAAAAA
>CAYVXS010000481.1:0-3051 GCA_964454885.1 uncultured Pirellulales bacterium | reverse complement strand
TTTAGAATTTCAGAGAAATAGTACTCCGAACATTGGGTTTTCATCTCGGAGCCTCTTCGCGTCATAAATGAGCCAGACCGTTATTAATATGTTGTAGGAAAGTTTTTGATAAGGAAAATATAATGGAAACGAATTTGAATGGCGGATGTATGTGCGGTGCCGTGCGATATGAATGCACCAGTGATACCGAAAACGCCAGTTATTGTCACTGCGACGACTGTAAAAAAGCTACGGGGGGCCCATATACCGTCGGCGTTCTCGTAAAAGCAGACGATCTGCGTATTATCTGCGGCAAGGTGAAAGGCTATACAACCATCGCCGACATCGGCAGGAAGATTACCCGTGAGTTTTGTCCGAATTGCGGTTCGCCGCTGTTCACCAGAGCGGAAAAATGTCCCGATTTCGTTTTCCTCAAAGCAGGATGCCTGGATAAGCCGGAACTAATCAAGCCAAGCTGCCAAACATGGATAAAACGTGCCGTTCCCTGGGCGTATATAGATGAGAAATTGCCCTGCTACCAGGAAAGTCGTCCTTGACAGGCAGATGTTCCTGAAAAGTGAAGATCGGCCGGTGCTTGTTATACCAATTGTACATAGCGAATGCGCTTTTTTTGTCATTTCGAGTGTAGCGAAGCGGAATCGAGAAATCTTATAAAAATAGATTTCTCCACTTCAGGCCACTTTGTGGCCTTTCGGTCGAAATGACGAAGGAGCACATAAAGTTGGTTCATGGATTTTCTGAGTCGGTATCGGCAGCGGCTATCTGGATTTGTTCGTGGCCTAAAAGAGTTCCCGTTGCGCGGGCCAGGTTTATCTGGGCGATTTCATAATCGGCGAAGGCGTAAATCTTTCGCAACTGGGCGTCGGCCAGACCCGTGGCGGAGTATAGAACATCCGTACTTGTGCTCAGGCCGAGCTGGAATTGCGATTCCTCGACCTTGTAATCCCTGTAAGCGGCGGTAACACCCTGCTCGGCGGCGAGAATCCTGCGCCAGCTTCCCTCTAAATTACTGACGGCGTCGTAAACATTCTGCCGGATAATCTGCCGGTATTTTTCACGCGAAGAAACATCCTGCTTTTTTTCGAGCTTTGCCCTTTGCAGGCGTGCTTTGGCCGCACGGTTACCTAAAGGTATGGAAGCGGAAATCCCGACCGAATGGTCGTCAAACGAATTGCTTCGCAGCTCCCCGAATGTGTCGGCCATGCTGGAATCCTGTGTGCTTGCCGAATATGTATAGCTGAACGTGACATCCGGCAGAAGTGAATTGCGGGCAAGCTCGATATTGAGATCGTCAATGGTTAAAACCTGCTCCAGCTCCACCATTTCCATTCGATTGGCAAGTGCCTGTTCGACAAGCTGCTTTTCGTCCAGCTCGAGACCTAACGGATTCGGCTCGGTTTGAGTGACAATTTCCACGGGCGCTTCCAGCGGCAGGTCACTGAGATTTACGATTCGCAGAAGCTCACGCTGGTAGCTCTCCACGGCGGTCTCGGCGTTAATCACGGACTCGAGTCTGCCGGCCATACCCGCTTCGGCGCGGACAATCTCGATTTTCGGTGACGAGCCTGCGGCGACTTTCTTTTTAGCCTGGTTGAGCTGGTCCTGGGCCAGTTTGTACTGCTCCCGGCGGACTTCAAGCTCCTTGCGGGCGGCATATAAACGCCAGTAGGTGACATCGGCGTTGGCCAGCAGGTTAATCGCCACCAGCTTGGTTCTGGCACTGGAAATGTTCCATTGATGAGCGGCGATGCGAATATACTGTGTGTTGATGCGTGTGCCGGCCCCTTTCAGTAATGACTGGATATATGTAACGCTTGCGGCGGCTTGTGCAACTCCCCCGGAGGAATAAGTGTCACTAAAGGGAAGACCTGCCTGAATTTCTCCACCGGTCGGGAGAGGTTTTTCGATCCCTATCTCGCTGGTTTGGCCTCTTGATACCGAACCGGTGCCGGTTGTCTCGGAACGCTGATAGATTGTCGAGCCGAAGACGGCCGAATCGAATGCGGCTTTTTCCACTTCGAGCGATTGTTGCGCGATTGAGGGATTTACCAGTTCTATATTCAGGTCCAGGTTGTTCGCCAGAGCTGCGGCACGCACCTGTTCCAGAGTCAATTCAACGGTGCGGACAGGCTGATCGGGTTCGTTAGCTTCTTTGATGATTTGCTGTGTGGCCTGCTCAATTGTTTCAGGCTCGGAAATAGATTGATCGACAAGCTTGACCGTATCGATTTTACCCAGCTTATCCTCTAAAGGCTTATTTCGGACCTGTTTTTCGGGTTGTTCGGTATAACAGCCGGACAGTAATAACAACACCGCCACGTTTACTATCAATACGTTAAAACTATTCATTTTGTATTTGTTTGTATTCATATACAAATTATTAAGCAATTCACGTACCATAAGCGGCCCAAAAGACTCTGGTTATTTTGCCATAAAAAGGCATTTTTCAGCTTAATATTAATCCCTTATATTCTTCATTATGTCCGAATCCGAATAATACGCGCCCAAAACCGGACATAAATTTCAAATTTTCCCTCTTATTCTATTCATATCGCAGGGCCTCCATTGGATCGATCTTCGCCGCACGACGAGCAGGAATCCAGGCGGCTAAGGCTGCAATGCTGAGTAGCAGGACAATGGAACCCATAACAGTCATGGGATCATAGGGTTTAATACCGAAAAATGCGCTTCTGAGTAATAGAGTCAATATCAAAGCAACAGGCATACCAATAGCAGTACCGATGGCTGCCAGGATTACTGCTTCACGCAGGATGGGAACGGCGATATCTTTGGGACAGGCACCTAACGCCTTACGAATGCCCATCTCACTGGTGCGACGTACGACGTTGTAGGCCAGGAGACCATAGAGACCGATGCATGAGAGTGAGAGGGCCAGGAAAGTCAATCCTCCACACAGTATTGCAAACATACGCTCCATGGCTACGGATTTCCTGACGACCTGTTCCTGGGTTGTGATGTCTTCCAGGGGGATACTACGGTCGATCCGGGCAAGGCGTTGACGTACGGCCGTGACCAGGGACATAGGGGGCA
>CAYVXS010000480.1:0-3052 GCA_964454885.1 uncultured Pirellulales bacterium | reverse complement strand
CCCGGCGGGGGCGTCCTTAATCCCGGATGGCTGTTGTGGAGCGGCGTATGTTATTTCCGACTGGATTTTCAGTGGCGCCGGCGACAGAGACAGCAGGCAGCTCGGCGATGCTCTTGATGGTCTCGGGTTGCAGAGAGCCGGCTCAATAGGCAGTTCTTACTTTAGCATAGGAGCGGCGCTCGAAGCAAGTAATATAACACAGGCACTGGAATTGTATTCGGATATCATACAAAAACCCGGCTTGAAGGAAGAGCAGTTCGAACTGGCAAGACAACTGGCAATTGACAGTGTTTTATCGCTGGATGACAATCCCCGTCACAAAGTGATGCTCAAATTAAGGGAACAATTTTACCCGGATCCTTTAGGACGAAACACGGTGGGTGATATTGAGCAATTGCGGGCTTTGACTGCTGATAAAACAAGGCAGATTATCGGGGATAAATTCAATCTGTCCGGGACCATTTTCTCGATTGCAGGTAAATATGATTTCAACGAGATTTGCAGGCAGATGGAAGGTTTGTTTTCCGATGTTGAAAAAAGAGAATGTCAGACTGCTTTTTCTTTACAGAAAAAACAGGGCAATTATCTGCATATAGACAATGACGGAGCCCAGGCACATATAGCACTGATGACCGAGACGGTCAAGCCGACCGATGACGATTACTATAATGCCAGGGTGGCGGTCTCGGTTCTTTCCGGGGGAATGAGCGCGAGATTGTTTACCGAGGTGCGTGAAAAACGAGGGCTGTGTTATGCGATAGGGGCTAAATATCACGGCCTCAAATACGCGGCAGGGATTATGTGTTACGCGGGAACTACGCCGGACAAGGCTCAGCAAACACTTGAGGTAGTAACAGGGGAATTCGATCGCCTGCGCGATGGTATCGCCGAAGAGGAAATTAACAGGGCAAAAGTCGGATTGAAAAGTATGCTAATATTACAAAGCGAATCTTCGAGCAGCAGGGCAGGAGCGATTGCAGGTGACTACTATATGTTCGGAAGAGTTCGCAGCCTGGATGAAATAAAACAAAGTATAGAATCAACCACGGTCGAATCCGTTATTGAATTTCTGCGAAAAAACATTTTCAGGAATTTCACCATAGTGACAATCGGACCGAAACGATTGGATATCTACTCGAATTAATCGTTGTTCTCCTGCCGTTCGAAACGAAGTTTTCACTTAATGGTTATAATCAATCCACATATTAGATATATAAAAAGCAGGTATAAGCTTTTTGAGGTCCCATAAAAAACAGAGTCCGGCCATAATTATTTTTAAAAATGAAAGTAAAAATTTTTCTTTCATTATAATTAATGTCCCATAAAAATATCGATTGTATATTCGACATTTCCACGATTGTCGGGAACAGTGACATTATTGGCCGGTCCCATAAAAAAGATTAAAGCTTAAGGTCGATAACTGTCGATTAATCGCATTACTGGGGGCCAATACTTATGATGTAAAAATATATATAATGGTTATGCATATAGATTCTGAAGTAGTAAATGTAAGTAGAATCGTGACTGTAAGTAGGGACCCAGAGGTTCAGCATTTGGCGCACAAATGCGGGCTGGAGGTTTTCGGTGCGGATGATCCTGCAGATGCGCTCGAAGTAATCAAAACCGTAAGTCCGAATCTTATACTTTTCGATCACAGATTCTATGATGATTATATTCGTGACTTCATAGATAAGGCCGATAAAAATTTTATCGATATCCCCGTTGTCCTTGTCGGTAACAATAACGGCGGAGAAAATGAGTTCGTCGCCGAATGTAATGAGCTTGGTATTTTCGATTATATACAGGGGATGCAGGACTGCGACAAGCTTCAGCAAATTATAGGCAGGATAAAAGAAAAAGACGAAGAGAAAAAAACCGAACAAAGCTGCGACGAAAAGGATGAAGACAGATTTTTTGCGAATGAGCTTGCCATAACAATATCTATGGCAGGAAAGAGCGAAGCGATTACCAACGCCCTTAAAATGGCACAGATCGTCGCTTCCAGTACGTGCAATCCTGTCCTGGTGCTCGGAGAGACGGGTACGGGCAAAGAGCTGGTATCGAAGGCGATTCATATCCTCAGAAATCCCAACGAGCAGTTCGTGGCGGTAAATTGTGCGGCTCTTACATCTACTTTGTTGGAGAGCGAGCTTTTCGGCCATGTTAAAGGCTCGTTCACAGGTGCAGACCGTGACAAGACGGGCCTTCTGGAATTGGCGGGCCCGGGTACCATTTTACTCGATGAAATCAGTGAAATGCCTTTGAATCTTCAGGCGAAATTGCTGCGGGTGCTTGAAGAGAAAAAATTCCGGAAGGTCGGAGGAACGAAATATATCGACTGCAAAGCCACGATAATAGCTGCAAGCAATCGAAATCTTAAAGCAGAAGTAAAGGAAAATAACTTCAGGCGGGACCTTTACTATCGGCTTAATATAAGTCCAATAATATTGGCACCGTTAAGGTCGCCGGAGCGAAGGGACGATATCCGGCTTCTGGCGGAATATTTTCTCAAGACATCGAATATATGCCCGGAAAAAAAAGGGAAAATAACTTCACTTACGAAATTAGCCGTCGAAGCCCTGGAAAGACACGACTGGCCGGGTAATATCCGCGAGCTTCGAAACGTGATAGACAGGGCGATTATGCTCGAGACAACCGACAAGATAGGACTAAACGGAATCTCATTCGAGGAAGATGAAATATACCAGGGACAGGAAATAGCTAAAAACGATACTATTACGGACTTTTCATTGGCTAAAGCCGAATGCGAGCTTATTTCACGCGCCCTGCAGCAGACCGGCTGGCAAAAGACCCGGGCGGCGGCTCTGCTCGGAATAACAAGAGCGACTCTTTACGCCAAGGTAAAACAATATAATATCGAAAAAGATTCGTTTGATACGTCGAATAATGATTCGAAAGAGCAAAATAAATTCGAATCTTTCTCTTTTGCCTGACGGTGGCGCAGCTATTAAATCCCCCGAATAAATACCGCGTGTCAGAAAATCTATCGCCTCGTATAGAATCCTGACATTTTTTTAGTCGGCGTAAGATT
>CAYVXS010000479.1:0-3063 GCA_964454885.1 uncultured Pirellulales bacterium | reverse complement strand
TGATGTTGACTGTTTGCTTAGCGGCCAGATGTTTGACAGCTACCTTAAAGGTATTCTCGCATTGGATTTAGTAATAAAAAAATCGTTATACGGGTTATTGCCTTCTCGTTACGAAAAAAGACCGTTCGACTATGTCCATCAGGCGGACAATTACTTAAGGGACGTCGATACGGAATTCTGGAATACTGCTTTAGCGCAGGATGTTCTCGATAATGTTTATAAACGAAGATGTGAATATTACGAAGCAAATCACGAACATCAGCATAGAAGTGTCGAATTGCTGTTTTTATATCCCTTCTCACAATTCATGGATACCGCAAACTGGTTCGGTGACAGAAAGCTGCTGCCGGTTCAATTAGTAGGATTCGACAGGCAACTGTTGGATTTTGCATTCAAATGTCCCGCTGAACTCAAACTGAACAATAAAATATTTCTTAAGGCGGCCGTGAAAATCTATGGTCCCGGAGCCCACATCAAATGTGCCAATGACGGGGTAAGGCCGGGCAGTTCCCAGATTTCTCGCCTGGCACAGCGAGCAATAAGAAAAACTAAGGACAAAATCGTACGGTTTTATAAAAAAATCAGTAAGACTTCAACGTTTCAGCATTCCTGGAGTGACTACCAAAAATACTGGTCTCAAAGCAGAAAAATGAAAGACTTAATTAATGAATATGGAGCAAATTTAGATCAATTCGACGGATGCTTATTCAACAATAGTGGTAAAGACCTGTTGAAGTCCGACAACATACATTGGCGGAATAGTTATAGACTGCTGCAAGTGGCCGTATGGAAAGGAATTGTCGAGGATTACCGGAATCAACTTAGAATAATTACAAAATAATGCAACAAAACCTTTCAAATATAAATACCGTCACTAAAGCTCCTCTATTATAGTAATTTCGACATAAAGATTTGAAGCGAGATAATCATGAACGTAGCTATAGTGCTCGTTACATATAACAGATTAGAATATACAAAAAAATCAATACCACGTTTACTGGAAGACCCCGGGGAAAAGTTCGACCTCTATCTCTGGGACAACGCATCAACCGATGGTACCCAGGAATATCTTCAAAACTTGAAAGATCCACGGATAGTCGAAACTATATGCAGCAAAGACAACCAGGGTCAAACCGCAGCCATGAACTACGTATGGTCGAAGACAAAAGCCGAATTAATCAGCAAACTCGACAACGATTGTTTAGTTACTCCCGGGTGGACGCGTATCCTTTCAGAAGCACATAAAGACATTAAGAATTTAGGAGCTGTTGCGTGCTGGCATTATCCTATAGAGGAATTCAACGAAAGCGCAGTAAGAAAAGCGGGAAAAATTCAAACATTTGGCAATCATCAGATATTTCGTCACCCTTGGGTATGCGGCTCAGCTTTTATAATGAAAAGACGCTCATTCCAAAAGTATGGCCTATGGAAAAAAGGCCGCAATATTGCATCGACATATTATTTCCTGAAAATGGCCTTGGCGGGCGAGATTAACGGATGGTATTACCCGCTCATATTGCAGGAACATATGGATGATCCCAAATCCAAACATAGTTTGATTAAAACCGAAAAGGGTATCCAGAAAATGCAGGAATTAACCTTTTCGCTCCGTACGGAAGGAATTAATGACATGGAAAGCAGAATGGCCAGAAGAGAGTTTATCTTAAAAAACTTGTTTTATGACCCATGGGAAGCCAGGCACTATTCAGGATTGCGTGTGAAATTCCGTCGCGGCGTTAAAAAAATTAGACAGATAATCAGTAAACTAAAAAAACACCACGAGTAAATATCAATGCGGGACAGTCTTAGAAAATGACGGGCTCTATCAGAGAATCGCGATAAATGGCAAGCAACTCCACAAAACAGGAAAAAACCAAACAAATAGGAAACGTTGTTATTAAGCATATCCGGAAGGATTGTAGTGATGCGCCGGTTTATTGCGATGGGAAGCAAGAGCGAAGGCTTTATGAGAATTTTGAAAAAGATGGAAATTATGGAAATAGTAAAAAGGATATGAAATTCTCATCCTGGGTCGAGGAATATCATCTTTCACCTGTTCGGGAAAATCTTCTGAAATGGTTTCCTTTTAATCCGGAAGGTTCCGTCCTTGAAGTCGGGGCCGGTTGCGGTGCACTAACAGGAGTTTTGTCAGACAAATTAAACAAAGTGACAGCACTGGAGTACAGCGAGCAGCGAGCCGAGATTATCGCAATGAGGCATTCACAGCGTTCAAATATTAAAATCGTCGTCGGAGGATTGCAGGATTTTGTCACTAAACAAAAATTCGACTATGTATCTGTTATCGGTGTTCTCGAATACGCAGGAAAATTCTACGGTGGAAAGAATCCATACAAGTCTTTTTTATCGAAAATCAAAAAATTTCTGAAACCCGATGGTGCGCTTATATTGGCGATTGAAAATAAAATCGGCATTAAATATTTATGCGGGGCAAAAGAAGACCATACGGAAAGAATTTTTGAGTCGATTCATAACTACCCCTTTACCGATGGCGTGCAGACTTTCAGCAAGAAAGAGCTAACCGACTTTTTAAATGTCTCGGGTTTTAAAAATTTAGAATGGTATTATCCGTTACCCGACTACAAACTGCCGCAACAAATTTTTTCCGACGACATGTTGCCGAGTGAACCGGATTCGATCTGGAATTTATTTCCAAAAGGCAGCCGGGGGAAAAATATGATGTCGGAAAAGAGACTAACAAAAACACTCACAGATGCCGGACTATTCGGTGAATTCGCCAATTCTTTTCTGGTAATCGCCCGGGCCGAAAAGATTCCCCGACAGTCAAAATGTGTGCGTTTTATCGGCGCAAACATGGAAAGAAAAAGCAAATACAGAATAAACAAACAAATATACAAGAACGGCAGAAAAAAACAGTTCATCATGAGTCCTGACAACGATGATGGAATAGAATTCCTGAACGAGATTCTCAAAAAAGAAGATTTAGCCGGGAGCTTTTTCGGGCAAAATGTGAAAGTAGTTTCTGCCGAATTAAAAAATAACAGTTTAATCTATCCTTATATATCGTGTCCGTCTATGCATGAA
>CAYVXS010000478.1:0-3074 GCA_964454885.1 uncultured Pirellulales bacterium | reverse complement strand
TTATTTTTTTTGCCCAATTTCCCAAACCTTTTAACCGGACTGTTCGTCTTTGAATAATTCGTTCATCACCAGCTCGGCCTTGCTGTCCCAGGATGAGTCTTTAACTTTTTCCCTTCTTTTATTGATAAGCTCGGGACTGTTTTCGGAGATTGCCCTTTTAATACACGCGGCGAAAGCTTTTGGTGTTTTGGCTTCATAGACGATGTCTGAGTATTCCTTTAGTTGAGGAAACGGCGTGCTGATTACCGGTTTTCCCATTGCAAGGTATTCTTTCAATTTCAAGGGATTGACCGCCTCCGCCCATCGGCTTTGTCTCAAAGGTAAAAGTGCCGCATCGAATCTTTTGCCGTATTCGGGAACAAGCTCATAAGGTTTTTGCCCCAGCATCCGGACGTTTTTTCTTGCCTTAAGAGTAGAGCAATCCGTTTGTTCTCTTCCGATAACAACAAAAGACATATCCGTCAGAAGCTCCGTAACTTTTTTCAGAAAATCGATGTCAGGATTACATTCGTCGATGCTCCCGATAAAACCTATAATGGGTTTTGGAATGTCCGCAAGCTCGGTAATATCGCCGTTGTTTTTTATCGGCGAGGCAAACATCTCGAAATCAACTCCATGGTCGAGATAGAATGCTTTTTTGCACTGGTCGGCTTCGTCTTCGTATAGCTTACGGTTCACAAAAATTGTCATGTCGGCTTTGGTTTTTAGTTCCTTGTCGAACTTTTTAACTTTCTCGATATCTACGCCGGGAAAATCCTCGAAACGGTCGGTACGCTGATAAACCAGCTTTTTCTTTTTCATTAGAATAGCCATATCACAGGCAGGTGGGCAGGCGACCCAAACGATAGGCACTTCCATCTGTATCCTTCGTTTGACATACCCGATTTGGAGACGCAGAAGCAGCTCGTTAAGAGGTTTAGCCCAACTGATATGTTGGACAGGTAAAGAAAACGGGCTATACACCCAGAAATTCTCGTTTATTTTCTTAAGGCCTGTAAAAACACTTTTCGCTTTGCGGACGAATCTTTGGATAAATTTGCGGCCATGTCCGATATTTAGCTTTTGCATAACGATCGAGTTGATGTAAAGGACTTTACCTTTCCCTGCGAAGCGCCTCATCAACTGCATATCGATATGCCCGCGGTTATGATACCACCAATCCTCACCGCCGAAACATAATATATCGATTCTTGCCATATCCTGAATATTTGTTACAGGGCTTTAGTTTTGATAAAAACCCTTTATTATTGTTGGTTTTTACGATGCAAGCTGTGTAAGAAAGATTGAAATTCGCTCCGCCACTTTTTCCGGTTGTGTATTTCGCTTCTGAGGTTCGAATGTTTTAAGGGCCTCTATTTTTCCCGGCAGATCCTTCTCGCCGTATGCCGCTAACAGGTACCCTAATTTCTCAAACTTATGTATGATATCAACCTGGTGGTTATTAACTACTTCGCCGTATTTTCGAAGTCGTGGCATGACCAACAGGGGTTTAGCCTCGTCCAGTGCCGGTGTTATAGAGCCTATACCGGCGTGGCTTATAACTTTCGACGCCTTTCGCATCCATTGATCGAAAATATTTTTATCCAGAAAAACGGCTGTTTTTTTGAAGTTGCGCGGCTGGTAAGAGCTTTGCCCTATTTGTGCCCAGACCTCTTCTTCGAGAAGGCCCTGCTCAATAGCTTCGTCAACGGCTTTTACCAATCTATCGAAAGGAAATTGTGTCCCGACTGTTAGAAAGATCATGTCACTTTGCCATTCTTTTGGATTTAATATGTATAAGTCGCGGTTTATTTCCTGGCATCGAGCCGGCCAAAAAGTACGTCCAGAATTCCTGCAGAATAAGACTGCAATTTCGTACTCGCTTCGCTCCTGTGACGCGGACGAAACAAAAATATTACAAACCATACAGGCAGTCGAACGATGAAAAACAATGCAGTGAGCAGCCGGGCGAGAAAAACCGACGGCCGGCTATAATGTTTTTTTATAAATTTCAGGATGCTCAATCTCAATTGAATAATCATAGTTACAGGTGTTTTTGAGGCGCTCTGGCCGCCAAAATGGATTATTTGACCGGCGGGGGTAAACAAGATTTTCCACCCGTTTTTTTTCATTCGATAGCACCAGTCGGTTTCCTCGCCGTACATGAAGAAGCGTTCATCCAATATACCTACCTGTTCTATTGCCTCGCGCCGGACAAGGATAAAGCAGCCTGTTACGACATCCACCTCACGTACGTCGTTTCTGTCCCACCATGTCATTTGCTCGCGACCAAAAAATTTGCTGCCCGGGAATAATTTATATAAATAGGTACTTGATAAAATCATATTCAATATCGATGGGAACATGAAACATGTCGTCTGGACGGTGCCGTCGGGATTGAGCACGCGGCAGCCAAATGTCGCCGCCCCGGGATTATCATCCGCAAAGGAAAGCGTTTTTTCGATGGCTTTATCCAATACAACGGTGTCACTGTTGAGTAATAAAATATATCTTCCCCGTGCGATTGCTATTGCCTGATTGTTGGCTGCTGCAAAACCGCGGTTTTCCTTGTTTTCGATAAGGATTACCTTCGGAAACCCGGCCCTGACCATCTCCGCGGAGCCATCGGATGAGCAGTTGTCAACGACAATGGCTTCAAAGTCAATATCATGTGTCTGCTCGTAAATCGATGCCAGACAGTCCTTGAGGAGCTTTTTAGTGTTCCAGTTAACTATAATTATCGAGACATCCATTTTCAGGTATTTCTAATTCCCGCCGTTTAATAATTCCGAGACAGTTATAAGTTTCATTCCTTTTTCTGTGGCCGTCTCAAGAGCGAGTCTGATAGATTCAATGAGTGAATCTTCCTTTTCTTTGCTGGAGCGGTTAAAATCATGAGCTAAACACACAGCTCCATCTGCATTTGTTGTCAGGATTTCGATTTTTTGATTTTCCAGCACGGTTTTAGAGGTGTCTCCCGAATCATGGGTCCAATATATAATTGGAATCCGCCTGGCTAATAAGTACAACAGACAAACTGCATTCAATTTGCCGTACGGGGGACGGAAAGCATAGTTGTTGAGCTTTTGTCCCAG
>CAYVXS010000477.1:0-3093 GCA_964454885.1 uncultured Pirellulales bacterium | reverse complement strand
GTAAAATAAAATACCGGCTTGTACACCTGACCTTCGGCCCTGAAGAAAAACTCAGCCTTAATATCGGCATTTTCGCCCCCCGCGAAGGAGGACCGTTTCCTGCGATTATTTTACAGGACGGTACTCCACCCGGTGCTGTGTCTTTGCCGCGCTTGCCACAGGGTCCCAATCAGGGTCGCGGTAAAAACGTGCTGGTTATGGTTGGTCCTGTACCGACTGCCGACCAAATAAAGCGTGAACAAAACCCTGTTCCCATCTCCGATGCCGAAAATATGGCCCAAAGATTCAACTTTGTATTCGAACGAGATTATGCCCTTGTCATTTTCAATGCCAATGATTGTGCCGAAGATACGACCCTGCGCAATCTGGACGGGAGCTGGGCCTTTCGCAACACTCGTTTCTTTCCCGCGTACCCGAATTATGACTGGGGGATTCTTGCAGCCTGGGCATGGGGTGCCTCGCGAGTTGCAGACTACCTGGAAAAAGATCCGGCTATAGACAAAGATATACTCATAATCACGGGCGCATCTCGCAATGGCAAGTCTTCTATGATAGCAGCGGCATTCGATGAGCGCCTGATAGGTGCACCAGTAGTCACGGGCGGCGGCGGTATGGGTGCATACCGGTTCGCAGGTCCTCGCAGGAGCGAGACACTGGATATCATGGAGACAAAATATCCCAACTGGTTTTCTCCAAATCTTCACCAGTTTCGGGGACATGTTGATAAATTGCCTTTTGATCAACACTGGTTTTTGGGCCTTTGTGCTCCCCGACCTTTTATTGCCCTGGAAGGCTTGGCTGATAGAATCTCCCTGCCTGAAGCTGTCAAACAATCCATAATCGGAGCACAACCTGCTTACGAGCTTTATAAGGCGAAGGACCGGCTTGGTGTGAACTACGCAAACCACGGCCATGCCTTCACAGAGGAAGACTGGATGGCGATGATGGACTTTGTGGACAAGCACCTGCGTAATAAGCCTGTTGATCGTACCTTTGACCGTTTTCCTACCGAAGCGGAACTGGATGCTGTACGACCAAAATAATTTATAGCATGTTTTGATATGGAAAGGTAATTCCTCATGATAAAAGCCGCTGTATTTTCCAGTTTCCTTACTGTATGGACCGTTCCGGTCTTCTGCTCTTTGTCAACCGTACAGGCACAAGTCGCATCTGAAACAAAAACTTTTAATGTGCGCGACTTTGGCGCTCAAGGTGACGGTGTTACCGCTGATACTGTGGCCTTTCAAAAGACATTGGACAGATGTGCAGTTTCAGGCGGAGGCCGGGTCATAGTGCCGGAGGGGCGTTATCTTATAGGCAGCATTCAGATGGGTTATCAAACGATACTCAAACTCGAACCCAACAGCGTGATAGTCGGAAGCTCCGATCCGAACGACTATCCCATGATAGACATTCGCTGGGAAGGGCGATGGCAACCCGGCCGCCGCGGCCTGATTTATACGTCCAATGTTGACCATACGGGTATTATCGGCCCGGGTCGTATCCAGGGCAATCCCAGAATGGCTGCCTCGCAAAATCCACGTGGCGCCGTTGTGCTGGAACCTGTCAATTGTAATGACGTGCGATGGGAAGGCTTCACGGTAACACAGGGCGGCAACTGGGCTACGCATCCGACATTCTGCACGGACGTAGTTATAAGGAATGTCACTATCAGGGGGAACCGCGATGGTATCGACATCGATTCCTGCAGAAACGTACTTATCGAGGGCTGCGATATCGATACCGGCGACGATTGCATAAGTCTCAAGTCCGGCCGAGGCATGAACGGCGCACGCATCGGCAAACCTGCCGAGGACGTGGTCATCCGGGATTGTACTCTGCGAGGTCGTGTTTTTGCCGGTATAGGTATCGGCAGCGAAACTTCCGGAGGAGTACGCAACGTGCGTATCGAACGGTGTAAATTTACCTGCAGGAGCTTCGCAATCTATATAAAGACCCGAATCGGCAGGGCGGGTGTCACGGAAAGCATCCACGGCGAAGATATCGACGTGCTCAGCGGGGGTTTTCTCCGGATTAATCTCACACGGGGAGGCAATACCAATACCCTTGATGATCCGGTCGAAGGTCTGCTCGGTTATCCTTCAGCTCGCAACCTGAGCTTCTCGAACGTGCGTCTGCATGACGCCTCGGAGATTGTAAGAGCCGTCGAGGTCGCACCGGAAAAACCTGTGCAGGGACTATCTTTGGCAAATATCACAGGCACCGCGGCAAAAGGCATGAGCCTCGTTCACATACGTGACCTTACTCTTAAGGATATCAACGTTACCGGATGCGACGGCCCTCTGTTGACGACCGATGATGTGACCGGAACAGGGCTCGATTTGTAATCCAAAAAGAACAGTAAAGAATAAGAATTAACTATTTATCAGCAGATATGCTCTAATCAGTTCGGCAACGCTCCAGGCCTGGGCAAAACATCCTTTAGGTTCGTGCGGAAGTTCGGCATCGAATATTTCCGAGACACTGCCGAGACAGGCATCATCGTCAAGATGCATTAGTAACGGTTGAATGAATTCGAATGCCTGCTTTTTGCTTTCCCGGCTGAATTTGTTGACTTTAAGATATGCTTCGATAAAAGGCCCGATCAAATACGGCCAAACCGTGCCCTGATGATATGCCTCGTCGCGTTCCCGCTGTGGTCCGGTATATTTAGGTTTATATTGTTCCGATGACGGTTCGAGGGTACGTAAGCCATAAGGTGTCAGCAATATGTTTTGTACGGCATCCACGACGGATTTCTGCTGCTCCGACGACAGCGGCGAATATTCCAGAGAAGCTGCAAATATCTGGTTCGGTCGAAGAGTTTCGTCGATTGAACCGTCGGAGAAAATGCAATCGTTTAAATAACCTTTTGTCCCGTTCCAGAAAATTTTGCAAAAGCTTTTTTGAACTTTATCGGCTAGTGATTTATATTTATTTTCCTTTTCAGAATTTTTACCGGTATAAAATTTGACTAAAAGTCGCAGGCAGTTATACCATAGGGCGTTCACTTCAACCGCCTTGCCGTACCTGGGAGTAAAGGCTATCCCGTCATATTTCGCATCCATCCACGTTAGCTGAGTTTGCTCGTTT
>CAYVXS010000476.1:0-3100 GCA_964454885.1 uncultured Pirellulales bacterium | reverse complement strand
GGTGATTGCTCCGCCGCTTACAGTAACCTCGATATCGTATGTGCCGGCCGTCGTATATTGACTGCTGGCGCTGTAAAATTCGATTGTATTGCTGCTGCTGCTGCCGTTTTTATCCGCCCCTATGAGGGCCAGTACACTCATATAATCTTTTGCGATGGCCTCATCCAGGACATTCATATCCAGATTAAGAAGTCCGTCCCTATCAAGCTCGAGACCGATTTGCCCCGGCATAAGAAAAGTATCTATATCCTCGAGGAAACCGTTCGTCTGTGAGATAAGCGGCGAGAGCAACTGGTACCTTATCGTCGAAACAGTGTAATCGCCCATTAATGAACCGGCAGTTTCCTGTGACTCATCGTAAGCAGTTTTCTCCTGAATATAAGTAACCGCAAGATTGTAGGCCTCGACCATTTTGCTGAGCTTATCCTTGACCGATTGTATGTCCCTGGTCAAAGTGATTTGCTCACCGTTTTCATCGGTCGTGTCATGCAGGTGCAGCGTGACACCGTGAATTACATCGTCTATCGTGTTGGAGCTCCTGCTTATCCACTGCCCGGCCGGATAGCCGTCAACTCTTATCTGGCTGTCCTGGGCCGATTGGGTTTCGATGAAATCTGCTTCTGCAAAACCCGTGAGATTGGCCGTCGTTGCGCCGCCTTCCGAGACAACTGACATGGAAGGCAGGCTCAACGTAGCTGCAGAACCGTTGGCGTTGTATGTCAAATTTATCGAAAGACCGCTGGCGCCGCTTGTATTATCCGTAAGAACGATTTTGCCGTTTTCAAGAGTTGCCGTAGCAATCCCGTCGAATGCATCGTTAATCTCGGAGATAAGGTGACTTAGTTTCGTGTTACTGGTAATACTTATGTTCACCTGGGCGATGGCGTCGCCGTTATGGTCAGTGCCGGTGATTTCAATCACTTCGCCGCCTTCGAGCGGGTTTTCACCGAACTGGTCGAGCTCCTCGATTTTCGTGCTCAAAGTGGCATTGTCACTACCCACTGTAAATTCGGTATCCGCCTGCCAGAGCTCCGTGCTGCTCGAATTGATCGATATCATATAATCCGTACCGGCATCGTTGCCGTTGAGCACCATGTGATATGCATCGTTGTAAAACAGCAGGCCTGCGGTGACTCCGGGATTATTAGCATCGTTGTTGATTAAGCCGACCAGCTCATCGAGCGTCGTGGTCGCCGTCGTCGTAATTATTGTTTCCTGATTGTTATACGAGTAGATGAAGGTCCCTTCCCCCACATAATCTTCCGCATATTCCAGACCGGTCGAATGCACCCATCGCTCTGCGGTAGCCAACTGATTGACGACAACCGTATGGTTTCCCTCATAGGCATTGTATGATGCTTCGGCGGTTAATACCTCCGTGTCGCTGGAAGCAGTGGAAAACGCCCGAAGCTCATTTGCATCGGATAAAGCCTTGATGGAGCTTCGAAGGCTGCTCAGTTTTGTCTCTAAAGTGCCCAGGTCTTCCTTTCTTTCCTCCCACATTCCAATTCGCTCCTCGTATCTTTCGAGCGCCTTGCTTTCGACGGCCATTAATTGACTGATAAGCTCATTCGTATCGATACCTGTTGAGAGCCCCGGAAAATTTATAGTTGACATCTTTTCTTACCTTTACAGAAAATTACGTTTAATATTCGGCACTTTTTATTCTATTATCGTTAAAAACAACCTTTTCCTTAAGGATTTATCATATTCTAACAAACGGTCTGTGGTATTTTCTCGCCGTATTTCCGCCTGCCGATTTCACATTTTCGCAATAATTCTCGAACCTGCTTGTTATTCGGCTCGATTTTCAAACATTCAGTCAGCTCTTTTCCGGCGAATTCATTGGCCAATTCGTCGAAAATTGTCGGAGAATTCGCCTTAATATGAACCTGGCCGATTGCCAGGTAGGTCGCGGCGACCAGATATCCGGCATGCAGCTTCCTTCTTTCGGGAGATATCTTCTCCCATGCCACATCCGGGAACAACTCATCGTAATTGAACGTATCAACATATCTTGTAAGAACTTCGAAAAGACACTCGGCTTTCTGCGGTGTGAGGTTTCTGGAAAGACTGTCGAATCCCATACGGCGAAGATACAGTGCCCTTCTCAGGTGTGTAGTTTTCAGGCCCTGTTTTACGAACCGCCGCATCATATCGTAGTCTTCGCCGACGGACAGATTCTCGTCGTAATAGCCTATTTTATCGAAGACACTTTTCCTGATACATGTTCTGAAAGGCACTATCGGATAACCGCTGCGGAACAGGTCTCTTATGAGCATATTCCGGTCTGTGTACTCGGGACATTCGATTACACGCATCGGCCTGCCGTCGCTGTCAACGAGAGAATCGTTGCAATAGACAAGGTCGGTATCGGGATGTTTTTCAAATTCATCGAGACATGATGAAATCAGTTCGGGCATCATCATGTCGTCGGCATCGAGTATAACTATAAAAGAGCCTTCAGACTTTCCGATGGCAAAGTTTCTGGCACTCGATGCACCTCCATTTTCCTTGCGGAAATATTTTATCCGATCGTCTCTGTATCCGTCTATCACATCTTTTGTATTATCCGTAGAGCCGTCATCGACAATAATCAACTCGAAATTTCCATAGCTCTGATTCAGGACACTTTCAATGGCCCTCGCGATATACTTCGAGGCATTATAGGCAGGCATTACAACCGAAACCAGAGGGCCTGTCTGTTCTGTGCGGGAACTTTCGATAGAGGGCTTTTGTTCTGCGAACGAAAGATATCTTTCGATGCTATTAGCTCTCGGTAATATACCGGCCGAAAAAAGTTTTCGGGCGTATTGAGCCGTCTCTTGCAGGAAATCATGGGGACGGTAGGAAAAATCATTTTTTATATTTTTCAAAAATTCGGACATGGCCGTTCTTAGTTCAACAGGCAATTGAGAATTCACCAGCCTGCCGATTGTATTACTTAAACTTGTCAACAACTCGTTTTTTAACTGTTCCGGGCAATATTTACAGAGCCATTCGGCCAATCGCTCGAGCAAGGCGGTATTGAAATAACACTTATACATCATGGCTTTAAGGTTAAAAACAACCGCTATCGTTTCTTTTATAGCTTTTGCAG
>CAYVXS010000475.1:0-3103 GCA_964454885.1 uncultured Pirellulales bacterium | reverse complement strand
AATTATGCACAAGTGACAATTCTGCAGATATTTTAATCTAATGCAAACAAGAGATAGGCACACTTTATAAGGAGATATATTGAGTATGAACGCAGCACACATCATTGAAACATGCACATCGGCAATTATCTTGGCTTTAACACCGCGTGAAAGATGGGGCTCCGCAACAAAAGGACTCAATTCATCCGATACCTCTATACCAACATGGCTGATTGTCAGCGGTTCGGTGATCCTGGTTATATTAATCGCTTCCTCAATAATCTTCGCTTACAAACAAAAGCCACATAAAAAATAACATCTCCATGCAAATTGTCCTGAGCGCAAGTTCATACAAAGAAAGATACGCTCGAAAGTCTTTCTATTTATCGGCCTGTGCCTTCAGTCTGACCACATACCTGCGCTGAACCGGCCCGAAATAGCTTTCGGCTATACGCATTATTGTCATATTCACTACGTCACCCGCATTGACTTTTTCCATAACCAGGCTTAGCTCTGTTACGTTACGAACGGCTATATTACCAATACCCAGGATTAGATCGCCGGGCTTAAGACCGACGGCATCCGCAATACCATTGGCCTCTACGCCGGTAATAATCAGTATCGGATAGGCACTGTCGTATCCGAAGTGTGACGCAGCTTTCTCATCAAGTTCCGAGACTTCCATTTGAAAGAATTTATGCACAAGCTCCCTGCCGTCCGGCAAAGGTCTTTCCAGCATGGACAATTTCACTTGTCTGCTTTGTAGCGGATAAACGCCGGGCCTGATATATTCTATCGTAATAGGCTCCCCTACTTTCTTGCCCATCATTGTAACATAAAAATCTATTATGTTCGCAAGTTTATGTCCATCAACCGCAAGAATAATGTCACCTTTGGAAAGTCCCGCATCGTACGCGGGACTCGGCTGGGCGACCGAATCGATGACAAGACCGGTTCGCCCTCCTGTGGTTTTTATTCTGCCGACATTCAATCCCAGACGAACGCGACGCAGCTCTTCGGGCATAAGCATCTGGCGCAGATTATCCGCAAGGGTATCCACCGGTATTGAAAAACCGATATTTTCCGCACCCGCTTTAATTGCCGTGTTGATTCCTATCAAATCACCGTTGATATTAAACAAAGGCCCTCCGCTGTTTCCCGGGTTAATCGGGGCGTCGGTCTGGATAAGCCCCCGCAGCCAGAAATCTTCCGAAACAAGGATGTCTCTTCCGACGGCACTTATCACGCCGGTCGTAAGAGTATTCGAATATCCGTAAGGATTACCGATTGCTACAACCGTCTCTCCTATCATAAGGTCGTCACTTCGGCCGAGATGAACGAACGGCAGCTTTTTGTCTGTTTGAATTTTCAGCAGGGCCAAATCCTTGCCCTGATCCGCTTTGATGACTGTCCCGGGAAATTCATCCCCATTACTGAAAATAACCTTTATATTTTTTGCTTCCTCGACAACGTGTGCATTGGTAACTACATAGCCGTCTTCGTGGACTACCACACCCGAGCCGAGAACCGATACTTCCATTTGTTTGTATCTCGGCCCCCATAAATCGAAGATGTCCGGCAAGTCATAACCGGGAAAAGCCGACGTTGACACTGTGCTGACACCCGATATGTTCACAACCGTATCGTGGGTCTTTTCGTAAACTTCCACGATGGGAGACCTTCTTCGAGACAACTGATTGTCACTGCAAAAAGAGCGATTAGGAAAACCCCAAAAAATCGATTAAACTATAAAAATGAGTGAAATAAATTTTGTTCTTTCCATAATTCCAACCTCAATTCATATGATTCTTAAAGCAGCTTTTACTTTATTTTATCCTGTATCTAAAGAACCTTCAAGTCACGAGAATTTACAGATTCAGCTTTATTTTTTAGGCAGATTTTAAAGATTTTGTATTTTTCAGAATGGAAGTGACTTATTTCTGTAACAGCGTAGATATTTTGCTTGATTTTCTCTTGCCTCCGGTTTAATATAACATTATTAAGAGTGAGCGGCCTTTATATAATAATCTATCAAGAAAGAGAGGAGTGTTATGAAGCGAAGATTCAATTCTTTCAATTTCAATATAATATTAGGATTCATTATATGTCTGAGCCTTATTATTACAAGCAATGCATCTGCCATTGAGTTTGACGGTGGAACGGGCGAACCGAATAATCCATATCAAATTTCGACACCAGAACAACTGATCTCCATAGGCTCAGATCCCAGCCTGCTGGATAAGAATTTTATCCTAATCAACGATATTGACTTGGATCCGAACCTGCCGGGAGGTCTGGTCTTTTCTCAGGCCGTCATTGCGCCGGATACCAACACAACAGACAGCTTTGATGGAATTCCCTTTTCCGAGAACTTTGACGGTGCAGATCATAAAATATCGAACTTAACGGTTGTTGGTACAGGAAATTACCTTGGATTGTTTGGTAAACTAACAGGCAAAATCATGAATCTTGCACTGGAAGATGTTATAATTAACGGAGCAAATAACTCTCTATACGTCGGCGGGCTCGTTGGATGGACCCGTGAGCAAGGTACAATCACCAACAGCCACGTCACCGGTGACATTTTCGGAATAATCTACTCCGGCGGTTTAGCAGGGCTTAACGATGGAATGATCATTAACAGCTACACTTGCGCCGCGGTAACAGGTTCGGACGTTCTCGGGGGGCTGACGGGAGATAATGAGGGAATTATTAGCGGCTGTTATTCAACCGGTAAGGTGACAGGAGGAAATCATCAACAAGTATATTTTGGTGGTTTAGTTGGATGGAACGAGGGCGTTATTTCTGATTCCTATGCCATGATTGATGTAATCAGCAGAGAATTGTCTCGAAATTTAGGTGGCTTAGTCGGAAACAATAATGGAACAATTATTAATTGTTTTGCTGTAGGAACTATTCTTAATCAAGTCGTCGAAGACTCAATTGAGGGTGGTCTGGTGGGCGATTCATGGGAAAGAGCCACAAGTGCTGTTATCAACTGCTTCTGGGATGTTAAAATCAGCGGCATAAAGAAAAGTAATGGTGGTAAAGGTTTGACGACTGCACAGATGATGGATCCAAATGTATATAGCCTCAATGGTTGGGCGGGCAATCCGAATTGGGT
>CAYVXS010000474.1:0-3105 GCA_964454885.1 uncultured Pirellulales bacterium | reverse complement strand
TCAGCATTTTTGCTTCAAGTAGATCCGCACGGGCAAAACCCAAAGCGGCCAGGTCGGCTTGAAACCGGGCATTATTCCAAAGGGCAACAGCCACGGCTTCGTCCAGTGATAGGCCATCATCAATCGTTACTCCTTCAGGCAGCTCGAATTGGCTGGGTTCCGGGGCCTGTCTCGGCGAATAATTGGTGCGTTCCTCGATACCTGCCGTAATATAGGCAAAATCTCCCGAAGCACCTTTATCAGTAGGGCGAGCAGCACAGCCTGCCATCAGAAGAACCAGCATATTAATATATATTATTTTCATAATATTGTTACATTTAGAATCCAGGCTTATTATATTTGACGCTTCTTACATTCACGATATTGCAGCATTTCTAAATCTTGAAATATGCTTTGTTACTGAATCTGCCTTAGAACTCCAGCTTTTTCGGAAACTTCCTGCATTGTCCAGCCATCTCCCGTTTTTTGTAATTGTAGATTCAGAAAGTTCAATATACATCCGTAAAAAAACCGTATCGATAGCCAAGACGATAACAAATCATTCCTTAATATAAGCTGAAGAAATAGTTAAAATTCGATATATTGTTGGCATTTAAATATCCGATTAAATGTTGTGAATATCCCAAAATGGCGTCGATTAATATAGCTGTTGGATTTTATTTATCGCCGATTTCGCAATTTTGATGACTCGCAAAGAAATACAATGCAATCATCACGACCGATTTTGCCGCTGTCAAGACGCTTAATATGTGATGTAACATTTTTTGGTAATGCGTAGAAATCGTCTTTCAAAGCAATAAAATAGGCTGGAATCTGGAAGTCTAAAATATCCTCTGCATCGCGTATAAAGCGAGGATTGAGCTGCTCATCGAGATTTGCCATAAATCTTATCGCTTCGCTATTTGGGTATATCTTATAAAAAATGATCTCACCGGGCTGCTGAAATCTCAAAGTCTCAATCTTTGCCACAAATGGTTTAGTATTGTTGTAATAATAATTTATTGGCTCATTAATGCCGACAATTATCAAAATAAATGTTACAGTTCCAACAGCTATATACGCTAAATCCCGTATAGCACTGTCTTTGAATATTTGATTCGATACCCAAACTGCGATTGCCAGTATAATAGAGATAATAAGTACTGTTATAAAATGTATTTCGGAAAGAAAAATAAATTTTCCACGTGCAGCCCAGAGTGCAGGAATAATAATAGCAGTTCCCAGTGGAAACCATGAGCAAAATTGGAGGAATATTTTTTTGATTAGGAACAGAATCCTTTTTTGCACAGGGCTGATAAACATATAAGAAGCAACTAAAGTAACCGCTGGAATCATTGGCAGGACATATCGTATTTTTTTTGTGCCTGGAATGGACATACCAATAAGCACAACCAGAATCCAGATGATCAATGATGCTAAAAGCCTGTAGTCGTCATTTTCACGCCCGAATATTTTCTTGTGTAATACCACGGCGACAATAACTGCAAAAGGGTATGATATGGCGTATCTCGCAAAACTCTCTGTAAAATAATAACCAATCCAATGCTTTGGATCGTCACTGATGCGTCCGGTTACCTGGGATTGGATTACCTGTCTCACAAATAACTCGCCACCCTGATACTTGGCGGCTGCAAGAAGTGCAAAACTACAAAAAACCAATAACATCGCAGATAATGATGCCATAACAGCAAACTTCATAATATCTTTGTTATACAAATAATAAGCACATATTACGCCTGCAGGAATAATCAGGCCTATCGGACCTCGAAAAGCAAAACCGACCATGAAGAGCGGAGGTATAAACCAAAGATGTTTGTGCTTATTGTAAATGTCTGCCGAATACGCAAGGTAAAAACACAGAATTGTTGTTAGAGTAGTGTATTGATCCACAGAGATGCTGCGCGAATAACTGAAAAACTCTATTGTAAATAACGCAAGTAAAACAGCAAGTATACCCCATTGCTGTGAGTGTGTTGCTCCTATCCGATAAATTAAGACAAGAATAAGAGCAGAAACGATAGCTGTCGGCAATATTGCAGTAAACGGAGAAACTTTGCCAAACGACAGGGAAACAAGGTAAATCAAAAAAGTCGATGTACCAGGATAGTCCGGATAAGGTTGACCATAAGTTGTCGGGAAAAAGGTTGGGCCGTTTCGCAGCATTTCCTTTGCAAACACCGCGAAACGGCAGTCAAAGCCGACAAATTCCGGGCTAAGACCGATTGTAAAAATAACAACGCTTATTAAAAAGATTGCTAAAGAATCTTTATCAAGCATGACAACACTATTTTTCTTCTTCCAAGATTTTTCCTGTCTGGTCAAGTTTCAGAGAAATCTCTTTGCCTCCCTTTTTACCTTCTACCTCGTAATATGTCTGGTTTCCTTCGATTTCTTTGGATGCACTCAGACTTTCAGCGGAACCAAAGTATTTCTCCGCGGCTTGCTTGACCGCTTCGGGAAGTGAGTTATACGGGACACTTTCCTCGAATGTAAGCACCTTGCCATTGTCGGCAATATCATACTCTACGTTTTTACCATTAACAGTAGCTTCAATGTCATAGATTGTTTTACCGTTTGAGGTTTCCTTTTCGATCATCTTGATTTTGCCACCGGTAGTGAGCTTTTCAATAGTAGCCCGGGCCGGCGCAGGAACCTGAGATAGTGTAACCTTATGCTCAGAATTGCATCCAAATGCACCAAACATAAGGAATCCGATTACAACGACTTTAATAATTAAATTACGCATCGTTTGACTCCTTTCTTAACGGCTAAAATGATATTGTCCCCAATAGGTTCATAAACAGCATAGTTGCACGCATTGACGCTCATTTTGGATGATTCTTATACAATTCTATTCTATGTTAACAAACTGTTCCTTAAAATAAAAAAGAAAATATAACACCTTGACCTATGAGAAAAAACGTTTGAAGTACTATCTGAATCCTTATACAGTTACAGTTTGGTTGCTATTGCTCCTACCACAAGGACTGAAAACTGATTTTGACCATCTGCCTCAATGTTGCAGGGAAGGTATATCAGGTGACTCTTTGGGTCACTCGTAATTGTGCGGGCGCCTCTGGCTGTTTTGAGCGTCTGAACTACCTT
>CAYVXS010000473.1:0-3112 GCA_964454885.1 uncultured Pirellulales bacterium | reverse complement strand
TGCTGTTTATGCTTATTGTAAAGCTGCCTGTTTTCGGACTTTTCAAACAATATCGCGGCTGGTGGAGATACGTGGGGATTTCCGATTTGATTTCTATAGTTCATGCCTCGCTGACCAGTACGCTAATTATCGTTATTATTTGGTTTATAGCAAGTAATACTGAATTTGCCCAAATGCACCTTCCGCCGGGAATGGTGGAACCTGCCGAAGGTGTATGTATCGCAGATCTCTTTGCGACGGTTTTAATTTTGGCCGGATTGAGAATGATAATCAGGCTATACTATGAGTCGTCCCGAACGATAGAAGCCGGACGACTTGTAAGATTTCTCATAGTCGGTGCGGGCAACGCCGGCGAAGCGTTGCTCAGGGAGATTCACAGGATGCCCGTCGTCCAATACCAGGTAATCGGGCTGATAGACGACGACCCCGCCAAGCAAGGCACCCATATACACGGTATACCTGTCCTCGGAACGGTGGAGGAGCTACCTGAAATCTGCAAGGACCATAACATCGACGAAATCGCCATTGCTATGCCTTCGGCGAGTCATAAACAGCTCAGACGTGTAATTCAGGTTTGCGAAGGTACAAAAATCAGATTTCGCACCGTCCCTCATATTACCGACATTGCATCCGGCAAATACAAGGTATCCCAGATTCGAGATGTTGACATTAACGATTTATTGGGCAGAGAGGCCGTACAGCTCGATTTGAATTCGATCGAAGCATATACGAAAGAAAAAACAATCTTAGTGACAGGTGCGGGCGGTTCTATCGGTTCTGAATTGTGCAGGCAATTGTGCAATTTCAAGCCAAAGCTGTTGCTTCTTGTCGAACAGGCTGAGAATCCCCTGTTTTATATAGAACGGGAACTGAGAAGAAAATTCCCGGAGGTGCGTTTAGGGTCATTAATCTGCAACATTACGGATAAAAACAGCTTGGAGAAAATTTTTGAAAATTATAAGCCGCAGGTAGTTATTCACGCCGCCGCTCATAAACACGTGCCTTTAATGGAGCTAAATGCGGAACAGGCCATCAAGAACAATATTACAGGCACAAAAGTAGTGGCGGATGCTGCGGATAAATTCGGCACAACTAATTTCGTTTTGATTAGTACTGATAAGGCCGTTAACCCTACCAGTATAATGGGGTCATCCAAACGGATTGCTGAAATGTATATTCAGGACCTCAGCAAGACCAGCCAAACACATTTTGTCACCGTTCGTTTCGGTAACGTACTTAATTCGGAAGGTTCGGTTGTCCCGATATTCAAAAAGCAAATCGCCGAAGGTGGTCCCGTGACGGTGACGGAAACCGAAATGAAAAGGTATTTTATGACCATCCCGGAAGCGAGTCAGCTTGTTCTGCAGGCCGCCGCAATGGGCAAAGGAGGCGAGATCTTCGTTCTTGATATGGGTGAGCCGGTCAAAATCGTAGATCTGGCAAGAGAGCTTATTACACTGAGCGGCTTCATTCCGGGAGAAGATATAGAGATAAACTTCACAGGTTCCAGACCGGGGGAAAAGCTTTTCGAGGAACTATCCATAGAGGGTGAAGACATGCAGCGTACGAGACACCCTAAAATAAGTATCTGGAAAAATATCCCGATGGAACGTGAAAAGCTTCGTGCCGGAATAAGCGAGCTTACGACTATCGCCGAAAAACACAATCGCGATGAAATCATTCAGAAAATTAAAGAGCTTATCCCGGAATATACCGGCCAAAATCCAATTCATTAATGCATTTCCATATTTAAAAAGGCAAAAACAGAAAAATCATCTCTTTTTAATTTATATTTTGGATAAAATTTTACCAAATTCAGGTCCTTAGCCTTAAAAAATATTAATATGGGTAAGCCCATAAATAACTACATTTTTGTAATGGTACAAGTGTCTTATCAATAAGGCTTTAGACGTTTCACAACCATTCAGAGCAAAGATAGGGATTATTATGAATATAAAAGAGTGTTTATCGGAACATAGGCTGCGAAAAAGAATATTAAAAAACTCTTTCAAAATGCTATCACCACCACTATAATTTCTCTATATTATCCCGTATTCCTATATTAAATTTTTAATGAAAAATACGTATTTACCTAATTTGACATTTTTTAATAAATATGTTATCATACTATATAATATTAAGGAAAGATTTTATACATATCACATATCCTTAATATTTGGAATAGGAGGTCATAGATATGAGGGTTTTAGGAAACACACAAATTAAGATAGTAATAGTAGTATTATTTGCTTTTCTTACACTTCCTTCTTACGCCAGGTATGGCGGAGGCACGGGAGAGCCGAATGATCCCTACCTGATCTACACGGTAGAACATCTTAATACTATAAGCATCGAACCAGACGATTGTGATAAACACTTCAAACTAATGTCCTGTATTGATTTGTCCGGTATAACATATACTGAGGCCGTGGTTTCGAGCTTCGATGGGACTTTTGACGGCAATGGTCTGGCAATTTCTAACTTAACAATCACAGGTCAGAGCAATCTGGGGCTTTTTGGCAGATTGGATTCCGGAGCAGAGATAGAAAACCTGAGTATGACAGATGTAAACATAGTCGGTTCCGGTAACTATATAGGTGGACTCGCCGGAGAGAACAACGGTGATATTATATATTGCTGCAGCACCGGTATCATTAACGGTATCGAATGTGTCGGCGGGCTTGTGGGATATAACACACAATTCGGTACCATCACGAACAGTCACTCTTCCTGTAAAGTAAACGGAAGCTCGCAGGTCGGCGGACTTGCAGGCATCAATGACGGCATCGTGATAAATTGCTATAGCAACGGTCCTGTTAGCGGCATCGCAGACACAGGCGGATTGGCAGGTTTTGGAAGTCTGCAATCGGATGAGCTGTCAGAAAGTAATACCTTGGGTAATGTTATCAACTCCTTCTGGGACATAGAAACCTCAGGTTGTATTTTAAGCGATGGCGGAACCGGTAAAACTACGGCCGAGATGCTGGATCCGAATACTTATAAAGATTCAGGCTGGGACTTACTGGACGAGACAACGAACGGAACGGAAGATTCCTGGCGGATAGACGGAGGCCTGGACTATCCAAGATTGTGTTGGGAATCTACCGAAGAT
>CAYVXS010000472.1:0-3114 GCA_964454885.1 uncultured Pirellulales bacterium | reverse complement strand
ACCTTAAACGTTCCATTTGATTCTTCCTTAACCGCTGTCAGTGTGCCGTCTCTGCCGTTTGAGCTTATCGCAAGTCCCAATTGGTGATCGAATGTAACGCCATCCACACCCGAACCTATTGGTACTGTAGCGAGTATCTTGCCGTCATTAGCATCAAGAATAACCATCATCTTATTTGAGCAGCCTGCAAATAGACGGTGATGCTCGCGATCTATTGCCATTCCTGTTGGATCCTCACCCGGTGCAAGCGGCCAGTGTGCCAAGACTTTATTATTCTTGCTGTCGATAGAGACGATTTCACTTTTGTTTTCTACATTGACATACACATGTCCGGCCAGATCGCTTACGCCGGTTTCAAGTTTTCCACCGACAGGCAGTGTAACCGGCTCCTTGTCCGGAGCTGTGGGATCAACGATTGTTATATCACCGCTTCTGCCATTAAAGGCAAAGACCTTCTTTGAAGCTGGATCGTAGATGATAGAGTCCGGATTCTGGCCTGACTTTATCTTCCGCAACAATTTCAATGTCTTCAGGTCAAAGACACTGAGCATGTTCTCTCTTCCGTTGGACGTAAATCCCACATTGCAGTCCGGGACCAGCGCGATGCCGTGGACACCTGGGGTATCAGTAATCTCACCTATAGGCGTGCCGTTAATGGTATCAATCACCATAACACGATTAGAATGAGACAAATACAATCGATGTTCCTGTGAATCGACTTTAAGATAGTCGAATCCACCCGGACCACCACCAACTGTAAAAGTTTCAATAACCTTCAAAGGGCCTGCATCCGCGGACGAATCTGACACAGTAGCCCCGAGCGCAAACTTTGCATCAAAGGATATCATTATAATTCCCAATAAGACAATCGAAATCAGAATAATGCGACGTTTCATAAGGATCTCCACTTTATCGAAATTCCTACTCTAAATTCATACACTTCGTATTGTTATACACATTTTCCTAAATTGTAAGAAAATTCCTTGATGGAAAACCTTGGTAAAAAATCATACTAACAAATTGTTCCTTAAAATAAGCTGAAGACTTGAATCAAAAAAGAAGTCAAAAAAAACCTCTTTTTAATATCAAAATTTTTGATATAATTATGCTTTCAAAGCCAAGTGAGCAAATAGGACAAATGAAAATAAGATAATTTATCTTAAAGAGATATGCGTGTACTTATCATAGAAGACGAGATCAAAATAGCCCGCAACATAACCAGGGTGCTGGATGAGGAATACTCCTGGGCAGTTGATATCTCTACCGACGGCGAAGACGGCCGTCACATGGCTATGACGAATCCATACGACCTGATAATCCTTGACCTGGGACTTCCTAAAATTAATGGCATCGAGATTCTCAAGTATCTTCGTAAAAATGGAAAAACTACTCCGGTACTTATCCTTACTGCCCGTGACGATACCCGCGATATCGTTCAGGGGCTTGAATCTGGCAGTGACGATTATATAGTAAAACCCTTTGATATGAGGGAACTGATGGCCCGCTGTCAGGCACTTGTACGTCGTTCATACGGCCGCGTCGATCCTGTAATTAAAATCGCCGGTATAAGTATAAATACTGCCAGACATCAGGTATTATTCAGAAAGAAACCGGTACAATTATCTGCCATGGAATATCGCCTTCTTGAATACCTGGCAATGAGAGCCGGAGAAGTAGTGTCTAAAACCGATATCATCGAACATTTATACAGCTTCGGCTCAGAAAATTTCTCCAATGTCGTGGAAGTTTACATCAGCTCGCTGCGAAAAAAACTTGGCTCAGGACAAAGCAGCGAAGTGATTCATACCCTTCGAAACCAGGGCTATATAATTGGAGAATTACCGAGATGAGACCTCTTTCCCTTAAGTGGCGTATTTCCCTTTGGATTTCTGCCGTATTGATAGCTGTTATCGCAATCATTTCCATTGTGGCATATAATGAGTTTGAAGAATCACATCTTCGAAGCATCGACCAGACATTGAATGCAATGGCCAACGGCATTGCATCAATCTTAAATACGAGTTCGAATAAAAACAAGTGGAAGGAAGAAGTCAGCAAGGTTACCGGAACATCTGAAGAAAATTCCTCAATATTATATCGAATATGGCTGGACGATTCGTCCGGCGATTTAATCGCCGGCGATGAGACGGATAGCGAACATGGACGCTGGTTACATGAACTTTCAGAACAAAACAAACCCTTAATTGAGAAGTCTAACTTTTTCAATATCGGCCTTCCACATAACGAATACAGGATTGTCTGGATGCGTCATAAGGTTAATGGCGATATTGTAAATATTATAGTAGCCGGCTCCAGCCATTTCACCTACCACGAGCTGTATGAATTTCTGAGATTACTACTCGTTCTGGGGACAAGTCTAATCATAGGTTCAATTGTAGCAACAATGTGGACTGTTCGGTGTGGTCTGCTGCCTATCGATATGACTGCCAAACGCTTACAGGACATAACGCGCTCTAATATCGGGGAGGTTAGTTTTGATTATAAAAAAGTTCCAAGGGAATTACGTCCATTTGTGAAAGCATTAAATGATATGCTTCACCGTCTGGACAGGGTTTTACAGCAACAAAAGCAATTCACTTCCGATGCAGCACATGAACTTCGCACTCCCCTGAGTTTAGCTAAAAGTACCCTCCAAGCGGCACAAATACACGAGAGGCAACCAGCCGAATACAGGCATGCAATCGATGACTCGTTAGAGGATATTGATCGTATGGAATACCTTATCGAACAACTATTGGTCTTAGCCCGTTTGGATGAGGCTGATAGAAACATTGTTAATGGTGAGGTGCAACTCGATGTGCTACTGCGAGAGCTTGCAGAAACCTACGGGAAAAAGATGGAACGCTCAGGGGGAAAAGTAATCTTTGAAGAACTGCCTGAAACGACCATCCAGGGCGATTTAGATGAGTTAATCCGTCTATTTAGTAATGTGCTTGATAATGCAACTAAATACAGTCCGCCCGATGGAACTATTCGTTTATCACTCGAACCGGAACCAGATGGTTATATTAAAGTATGTGTTCACGATGAGGGGGGCAACATTCCCCCTGATACTCTGCCTTAACGTTTATTCTTAAATTAGATACAAATATA
>CAYVXS010000471.1:0-3126 GCA_964454885.1 uncultured Pirellulales bacterium | reverse complement strand
ATATGGGAGAACTTATCGAGGTTAGACATGGTAATGCGACGGGTCGCCATGCCGCCCATGGAAAGCCCCGCCATAGCACGATGCGGCCGGTCAGTAAGAACGCGATAGTGCGACTCGGCATAAGGCATTATATCATTAAGGAAGTCCCGGGAGAAATCATCTTGCGGCTGCTCTCCTGGCGCAATAGTACCTCTTGGGAGTCTTACAGCGGACATATCAGTCGTAGTGTGTAGGGCGGGCATGACTACAACCATTGGCTTGACTTTACCAGCGGCAATCATGTTATCCAGAATAAAACCAGCTCGGCCAACTGTGGACCATGCATTATCATTATAGCCGTGTACGAGAAATAGAATCGGATATGTTTCCTGATTTTTTTCGTATCCCGGAGGAGTATATATATGCATACGAAGGAATTTTCCCAGAGATTTTGAATAGTAGGTTATCTTCGCAACCGCACCGCGAGGCACATCCTTCGTATCCATAAGTTCATTACCGGGAACAATCATGAGACTCTGTACGTGGGTATTGGACTCACTGATTGATGAATTCTGAGGATCAGTCGTCGATACGCCGTCAACAATGATGTTGTATCAATAGGCGCCAAGTTCAAGCGGACCAATTGTTGTTTCCCAAACGCCATTATCGTTCTTTGTCATTCTCGATCTTGGTCCAGGATTAGCGTCAGAGCTGGTAAATCTAACATTTATCGCCTCAGGTGCGGAAATACGGAAAGTAACCTGTCGATCAGGTAAAACCTTGACAGATTTTACGGCCGGAGCTGCGTTGCCACGTCCTCTCATACCTACTCTTCTGCCTGCACGACCACCTGCCGCCGGGGCATCCTGTGCAACTGCTACAATCGCCGGACAAAGTGAAACAACTGTACTGATTAATAATATTTTGCTTACCTTTAACATCATTAAACATCCTTAACAAATGCCTTAAAACTCTAATTTCATAGAGTTCTTTATAGCGTTTAATTTCATTGTTCTATTCGGCGATTATTTTATCACATCCAGATCAGCATTCAAACGCAAGGTCTGCCCGGCCTTTATCGAGACCTCGGCGGTCTTAGTGCCGTAGCGCACTTTGAACGTGGCCGGAGCGGCATTTTTAATAGTAGCAGACTGCAACTTGCCATCATCCCATTGCATGGCCACTTCGAAACCACCACGCGCGCGGAGACCGTTGACCGAACCGCTGCTCCAGCTCGGAGGCAGAGCGGGTAAGAGGCTGATTTCACCAGCGTGGCTCTGTAAAAGGGCTTCGGCAATAGCAGCGGTCAGACCGAAGTTGGCATCCGACTGGTTGTTACGAGGATTGTGGAGGTTGTCAGCAAAAGAAGGAATGATGGCCCTCAACCATTGCTCAACTTTGTCGCCACATTCCAGACGTGCCCAGACACAAGTGTTCCATGCTCCAATCCAGCCGCCACCGGGGCGGCGTGTCTCCATCCCCCTGTTAATGGCGGCAGCGAGATCCGGATTGCCTCGCAGAGTGATTGAACTGCCGGGGAAAAAGGGAAAGTGAGGTGAGGTGTTATGGCCCTCGGTACCCGGTGTCCAGTCTTCGATCCACTCCTGCAGGGAGCCCCGGCTGTTGATGCGGTAAGGTGGAAGCTTCTTGATAGCTGCGGAGAGCTTCGCAATGAAATCAGCATCCACATTCAGAATTTTTCCAGCTTCAATGCAGTGCGAGAACAACTCACGAACCAGAGCGATGTCAATAGTCGGCCCTGGTGAGACGGATACTAAGTTTCCGTTTTTATCTTGATATCTATGCTCAGGGGACATAGAGACAGGTGTAACCAACCAGTGGTGTTTCGGATCTTCCACCATCATTTCCAGCAGAAATTGAGCGGCTCCCTTCATAACAGGATAATTCTCCCGAAGGAACGTCTCATCACCTCCAAATGCATAATGTTCCCATAAGTGCTGGCATAGCCAAACACCCCCCATCGGCCATATACCGTATCGGGCAGAGTCAACCGGTGCCGAACCGCGCCAGAGATCAGTGTTGTGATGAAGCACCCAACCATCACAGTTATAATACGTTTTGGCAGTCCTGGAACCGCCCTCTGAAAGGTCCTTGATCATATCGAACAGGGGCTGGTGACATTCGACGAGATTGCACACTTCCGCGGGCCAGTAGTTCATTTCCACATTGATATTGGCCGTGTACTTACTGCCCCAGGGAGGCAGGATGTCCTCGTTCCAGATGCCCTGTAGATTGGCCGGCTGGCCGCCTGCGCGGCTGCTGGAGGCAAGAATGTAGCGGCCGAATTGAAACGCAAGTGCTTGCAGATTAATATCAGAGTCTCCTGCACGAAGTGCTCTGAGACGCTCGTCAGTCGGTTTCTCGTTTGCAGAAGCATCCCCGATCTGCAAGTGCACCCTGCCCATCAGGTTACTGAAATCGTCCACATGCCGACGGTAAAGAGTAGAGAAATCCTTGTCGGCAACTGCGTCCAGAACTTTCTTACATTTGGCCTCAGGGTCACTACTAATATCCAGATAGTTCACAAAGCTTGTGGCTATTGTAATAACAAGGGTGACGGCATCGGCGTTGGTGATGTTGAGGGTCGAGCCGGACGCTTTGGACTTCCCACCTTCGAGACGCGCCACCAATGAGGCCTCATAGCTCAAACCTTTACCTTCGGTCCTCGCTATCAGTCCGTTCATACCCGTAGCCGGAGCTGAGAACGGACCTTTCCAGGTTCCGTCCATGACGAGGCTGTTATTTCCAGCGACACTGGTCTCCAGATATGGTCCCTTAAACTGAGCCCCAATATTCACCTTTCCGGGCTTGTCAGAGCTAATTCGCATTACCAGAACCTTGTCCGGCCAGGAGACGAATGTTTCACGAGTGATGACTGCGTCGCCCTGACGATAGCTAACTTTTGCAACACCGGTTTCCATGTCCAGCTCTCGGCGATAGTCGGTGATGTTGTCGTCCGGGAAGGACAGAAGCAGGTCACCTATCGGCTGGTAGGCCTCCTGCGAATTAGGGATACCCCAGAAGTGGACGTTGGCTATCCTCTCGGCTTCCTGGAACTTCTCCGCAAAAACCAGATCGCGAATTTGGTCAAAATACTTACCGGCGTTGGGATCATCGTAGTTGTGC
>CAYVXS010000470.1:0-3132 GCA_964454885.1 uncultured Pirellulales bacterium | reverse complement strand
TGCACTTGGGCGGGAAGACGACATGGCCTATTACCTGCTGATTTCGATGAAACGTGACAGCGAACAAATCAATAAGATTCTCAATCAGGCCGACTGGAGGGTCATCGAACTGCCGGATGAGCTTAAATCTGTTAAAGAGGATGTTTTTAAGGAGCTTTCCGTTAAACTCGAAGCATTCACAGAGGAACAGAAAAAACTCGAACAAAAGGTTAATGATATCATAATAAAACAGGCCAAATACCTAAAAGAAATCTGGGTGAATCTGAGGGTGACCGAACTTTTATATAAGATTCAGAACAACTTTAAAACCTCGTCCCGCACCGTAATTTTTATCGGATGGCTGCCCTCATCAAAAAAAGCAAAACTGATTGAACAAATTCAGAAAACCTGCTCAGGCCGCTGTTATCTCGAGTGGCACTCGCCCGGCAGCAAAGAAACAATCGATGATGAAGTTCCCGTACAGTTTAATAATCCGAAAGTACTGGCACCGTTCCAAATGCTTGTGAGTAATTTCGGTATCCCCGAATACGGCACGATTGATCCGACTCCATTTGTCATGCCTTTATACCTGTCTATGTTCGGACTAATGTTCGCCGATGTCGGACAGGGCATCGTCCTGATTCTCGCCGGTATTTTGGGAGTGTTTGGTTATAAGGCAATTCCTGAAAAACGCGGACTTTTCACAATTTCATGGCTTATTATCTGGTGCGGATTGTCGTCCGTCATTTTTGGACTGCTTTTCGGTTCATATTTTGGATTGGCCCTGTTTGAACCGCTATGGTTCGATTTTCATGGTATTATTTCCGGCCATAGCTCCGGGAATTCAACCGTCAACAATATCTTTGATATCCTGTCCATTACTTTGTATTTCGGCATCTCTGTTATTCTCGTTGGTCTTTTATTTAACTGGATCAATTTAGTCCGCACCCGGAAATGGGCGGAGCTGTTTTTCGACAAGGGCGGCATTATCGGAGGGTGGATATATACTGGAGGAATATTTGTTGCATCTTATTTGCTAAAGCACGATTACAAGGAATTCCCTTCCGGAATTAGCGTTTTTCTACTCGTCGGACTTCCATCTCTTTTATTATTTATCAAGGAGCCTTATCATTACTTTCAAAATCAGGAATCTCGACAATTCAATCCTTTTATAATACTTACTTTCCTTATGCAATGGGTCGTCGAGCTCATCGAGATTTTCAGCGGTTATCTTGCCAATACACTTTCTTTTATGCGAGTCGCAGCTCTTGGTATCGCCCATGTAAGTTTGATGATATCGTTTTTTACACTTGCCGGGATGACTTCGGGCATTTTCTCTATTGTAATCCTTATTCTCGGAAATGCCCTGGTGATATGCCTCGAAGGACTATCGGCGGGGGTGCAGGCTTTAAGGTTGAGTTATTATGAATTTTTTACGAAATTTTTTCACGGTACGGGAAAGCTGTACACTCCAATATCTTTAAATAGCACTTAACAGAAAGGAAGGAATATCGTGAACAATGAAAAAGAGAACTTAAAGTTACGTATAAACCAGAGTTTAATTGTGATCTTTACAGTGATGGCAATTATTTTCACCGTGTTTTGCGCAAGCGCTTTTTCACAACCAGCCGATAGCGGGGAAACCGAACATTCGCAGGCAAATGTTGTCAAAACAGAAAACGCACAACCCGAAATAGCGAAGTATGCACTTATCGCCGCTGCGGTGGCTTTCGGCCTCGGTGCTATTGGTGCCGGAGTTGCTATCTCACATGTCGGAGCGGCCGCTATGGGAGCTGTTGCTGAAAAACCGCAGATTGCCGGTCAGGCCCTTATTTTTGTTGCACTGGCGGAAGGAATTGTCATTTTCGGTTTTATTACGGCGTTAATGATTCTCAGTAAAATGTAGTAAAAAAAGATGAAGTATGCGATTATAGGCGATGAAGATACGGTTATTGGCTTCGGGATTTTAGGTGTGCCCGGAAAAATTGCCACGAATGCAGATGAAGCTCACCATGCTTTTCAGGCAATCCTTGATGACAAGGACACCGGCATTATTATTATTACCGAACGGATTGCGGATACGATCCGTCCAATTGTCAATAGATATCTGTTCACCATCGGTTTTCCTTTGGTTGTTGAGATTCCGGACAGAAAAGGTATAAAACCGGACAGGCCGGGAATCAAAGAAATGGTAAATGCGGCTATTGGGATAAAATTATAGGAGATTGTTCTCCTTATACGAGAAGCGTAATTTGAAAAAAAGACGTATTCGAAAAGGTTTTGATAGTAATGGAATCAGCAAAAAAAGAAAAAGTCCACGGGCCGCCTGACGGTGCTGCAATTATTTCAGGCATTGAAGCAGATGCCCGCGCAGAAGAGCAGCAAATCATCAAGGAAGCCGAAAACCAGGTAGCTGAAAAGAGAAAATATACCGAGCAAAAGATTGAATCCATACTGAACGATGCTAAAAATGAGGCACAGGAAAAGACGGAAGCAGTGAAAAAGAAAATGATTTCCGGTGTTCAGCTCGAACTCAAACGCCGTTCCATGCGTACGCAGGATGTTGTGATGCGAGATATCCTGAACAGAGTCGAAAAGAAGCTCGTTTTAATGATAGGTGACACGAGTTACAGATCAATCCTGATAAACTGGATTACAGAAGCAGCTATCGGTTTAGGAGCGGACTCAGCCCGGATCAATGCATCGGAAAAGGAACTCGCTCTTATCAACGACCAGTTGATATCGGAAGTCTTGGAAAAAATACGTACGAAAACCGGCAGGCAAATCAATCTGCAGTTGTCGGAGACACTTCCTTTGAAATCCCAGGGTGTGGTTCTGACTGCCGCCGATGGGCGAACCGCTTATAATAATCAGGTCAAGACACGGATATTACGCAAGGAACGTGAAATTCGAATGGCTATTTACAACACTCTATTTACCGATAATCGAAAAGAACCGTAATGAATGATAGAATTATTGGACAGGTAAAACGGGTCAACGGCCCTGTCATAGAAGTGATGGGAGTCACCGACGCCGAGATGTTCGAGCTGGTCTGGGTCGGGCAGGAACATCTTATCGGTGAGTTGATCAAACTCGAAACAAACAGTGCCGTTATCCAGGTTTATGAAGATACAACGGGAATTGCCCCGTATG
>CAYVXS010000469.1:0-3134 GCA_964454885.1 uncultured Pirellulales bacterium | reverse complement strand
TGGCCGGCTCAGGGAAGAAATTAACCTGTTAAAAGCAATTGTTTTCAATGACAATATCTGATGCTTCACTAATTTTAATTAGATTCCGCACAATATTGCCTCGAAAGTAATTATCGGTGATTGTTCCACTGGAACAGACAATACGGATTGAGAAATTTTGGTCGGCTGCTGCAAATGCTCCAGAAAGCGTGAAACCCCTTATTGTAAATTCAGTCATGTCCTGAAAATAGAAATGAGCCAGACTTGGATTATCAGACTCGATTTTGATCAATCTTTTTACGGTACTATCAGGTCCATCTGTACTAATGAAGTGAAGAGATTTCGACATGGGGCCAAGGAGACCGTATTTAAGATAATCACCAGGATATACGAGAATTGTATCTCCCTCTGAGCAACCCCCGCAGCGTTATTGAACAAGAAATCACCTATGCCATCTTCTGCAACAGTAATGACATCTGCGTTTACTTGATAGATCGGTAATACCAAAATCAGAATGGAAATGAATAACCTGGCCATATGATCACCCCTCAAAAACATTATACCAGCTTACAGCAGGATGCCGTATAATAATTCGAGGGCTTGCGACTTGGACGCCGTGCGCCACTTCTCCCCTATCTATCTCTAGCCACCGGAGTAAGCCGGCGGCCATGTCGGCCGAACATGGAGCACCAGGTGCCCTTCAGCTGGCGGTACAGGTGAGTGCGAAAGCGCTCTGATATGTGATGAGCGCGTCTAGTTATTACAACCACTTGAGCACTGGCCGCTTATCGGATGAAGCACAATCCCGCAAGTATAGATTGATGAGATTCTGATAGGGTATACCTGTCTCTCTTGCCAGATCCTTGAAGTAATCAAGGACATCTACACCCAATCTGATCGTAATCTGTTTTTTGAGTTGCTTGGCATATGGATTTTTCCGTGCCTTCATCTTCGACAAATCATATTCTTTTTTCATGTCACTTTCCCTTTACGATTGTAGAAAAACCGCTCTTTCGAAGTAGCTTTTCTAGCGGAAATAATCCTGATCTCTGATTTCTCTGATCGATGGCAATGACATACAAGTACAACCCTCAATTTGTAGCTTTTACCAAAAATCAGAAATCGCTCCTCATCGTGGGAGTGATTTGGATCATTATAAACAAGTGCATTTTCATCAAAGAATACACTTTGCGCTTCCTCGAAAGAAACACCATGCTTCTTTTGATTTGATTTATTTTTCTTTTCGTCCCAACCAAATCGTAGCATAATTATATTATACTTATATAATAATTATTGTCAACTCATAAATTGAACCTAAATAATCGCGCTTTTCACATAACGGGCGGCCGTGACTGCCGAGGCTGCGTTAGCAGCCGAGTGCGCATATGCCTCTGTTATATGACGTGGGGATTTCCCTTCTTGAAGTATAAATCATTTTATACTTTGCGGCAACAGCAGATAATGAAGTATACTTATTGTTGTAACTAGGGGGTATAATTATGAAATACTTGTCGAAATGGTCTATTTCCGTCCTCGCAATTTGCCTGCTTTTGACTAACTCGACTCCTGCAGCAACAATCAGAGCTAACCCTGATGGAAGTGCAGATGCCACATCTGTATTGGAAGGTATTTCGCTGACTGGTCCCGGAGATACTCTTTTACTTGGTCCAGGTGAATATAATGAGAGCCAGGGAATTATCCTTAATCAATCAATCTATATCACAAGCGAATTGGGACCTGAGGTAACCGTAGTCAGACACGTCGGGAATCCCTACGAATTAGCGGGTTGTGTTTTCAGTATTAGAAGTAATGATGTCTCGATTATAGGACTTACAATAACAGGGGGATTGCCCAGTCCTCCTTTTTTAAACAGATATGGTAGTGGTATTCGGGTTCATGGTGACAATGTACTGATTGAACACAATATAATCGTGGATAACCGTGCCAGAGATGGTGGAGGAATTTATATTTCAGGCTGTTCCCCGACAATCAGAAATAACCTCATCATTCAAAACGATGCATCATTTAGTGGGGCAATCGAGATGCTGAATTCGAGCCCTATAATCGAGAACAACACAATGGCGCTGAACTCAGGCAACTCTATAGCTGCTCTAAGAGTCCTTGGCGATGATTCGGCCCCGACAATCAGGAACAACATATTCTTCGATAATGTCTGTACAGATGGTCAATCACACGTAATTGATATTCGCTCGAGCAATGAAGCGCTGGTATTTGAATGTAATGATGTTTATAGCTCGGAAGGAGCCGAGCCTCTCTACTACGGCGTGCTCGGTGACCTGACGGGAATTAATGGTAATATCTCGGTCGATCCTCTTTTCTGTGGCGATACCGGATCTGGAAACTACTACCTGCAAGCTGGATCACCTTGCGCTCCTGATAATGTTCCAGCTCATTGTAGCAATGTATTAATGGGATGCTATCCAGTAAACTGCATTGTCTCAACTGAGAGTTCATCTTGGGGAAAGATCAAGAACTTGATCAAGAATTAATACCCATGTCATATAACATCGGTCGTGTTCGCGAGGTGGTCGTCCGGGCCGCCAGGCCCGGTTGGCGCGGCGGGCGCCCTGCGGCCGCTGTGACAAAGGCCATCTGCGCGAAAGGCCGAAGGCCTGCAGCCGCTAATACTCTGTTATACGGCGTCCCGGCACCTCTTCCTTTTAATAACTTATTTGACTTCTCTTCACCGATCTATCTGTACTGAATTTACTCCAAAGAGCATAAAGAGTTACAGTAATCGCCCCCCCGGAAAGCACAGTCGTTACATTTCTGGAAGGCAAAGCCTATCATTTCGAGGGCTTGCGACGTGGACGCCGCGCGCCCGTTACCCCTATCTATCTCTAACCACCGAAATAAGCCGACGGCCATGTATCACAAACCTGGAGCGTCAGGTGCTCTGCAGCTGGCGGTACAGGTGAGTGCGCAAGCCCGCTGTTATCTGACGAACAAATTTATTCTTGCCCATACCATATTGTCATTTGTATTGCTCTTAGCAGGGGAAATTTTTCTGGTATAACTTCCTTAGTCGGATTTTTGTCCTTGAGTTCATTACATATCTCAGAAAATTGATCTCTGAAACATTTAACCTGAATATGTTCGCCTAAATCAACTTTCTTTCGTGGTTTTGATACTCC
>CAYVXS010000468.1:0-3135 GCA_964454885.1 uncultured Pirellulales bacterium | reverse complement strand
GCGGAAAAACCACCCTGGACATACTGATAAAAGATTACAGGTTTTATCTCATCAAAATGGTGGAGTTCTTTCACAGGCCTGCCCGGAATATATGCTTGCTGAGCCGCAGTGGAAGCAAGGGGTGTACTATAGTTCCATAAGTTGTGTTGAAGTTAATGGAGTTGTTTATAATTGTTCAACCCCTCATACCTCGTCACTGAGTAACAAACCTGGTTATGGAACAAATTGGCAAAATTACTGGATAGATTACGATAGAAGGACAAGAGATCCGTTCAATCAGCGGGCGGAGCAAATGGTCTTTGCCATGATCGATGAGTTAATTGAGGCGTTTACTGTTGACGGGAAAAAACCTGAAGCAATTCATATCGTTACGGACGAATTGACCAACTGGCCTGATTGTCCCGAAGAGTGCAATGGTATGAGTTCGGTGGAGGTTTTTGCAATGGTCATAACCAACGTATATAACCATATCAAAGAAAACAATCCCGATATGGATATTATTATGAGTGCGGATATGCTGGACGAAAACTGGAATGGAGGCAGGGAAGAAACTCCCGTGGCGGGCGCAATAGATTTACTGCCAAAAGACATAATACTAAACGATTGGAGATACGAGGCTACAAGTTATTATGGATTTGATTATGCAAACAGGACATTTCCGAGTGTCGGGAAATATATGGATAAGGGATACAATGTCATAGTCTCCCCATGGCGCGATGCTGAAGCGGCCGAGGAACTAATTCGGACCGGGAAAAAACAGGATCTTAGGACCGGGAAATTCAGGGGGGTTATTTATAATTCATTGCTTGGTTACCTTAATAATACCGTTCCGAGTTTAAACTACGCACTCAATGATTATCCAGGGTGGGAAGATTTTATCCCCGATTCTTATAAGTATCTTACCGATCCTCCTGTTGATATAATGGTGCAGGAAATAGCGGACGTCATAGAGCAAACCGTAAATATCATAAATTCGGATGACACAGAGCTTAACGATAACCGGTGAGAAGGAGATTGTTTATATGGTTATTGGCATAGCGGGGGGCTCTTGAAGCGGGAAAAGCACTCTGGCTCGAAGTTTAGTGAGCCTGCTCGGTGATAACAAGACGGTTCATATCTCACAGGATAATTACTACAAGGATCAATCCGTGTATTCCGTACAGGAAAGGGAGAAAATAAACTACGACTGTCCGGCTGTAGTCGATATCGACTTGCTTGTTTATCATCTAAGTCGGTTAACGGACGGCCGGCCGATAAAAAAACCAATCTATGATTTTGTTACTCATACCAGGGTCGGAGGGTACGATTTGGTCTGTCCTGAAAGAGACATCGTTGTGGAAGGTATTTTGATTTTTACAGATAAGAAGTTGCGTGACTTAATGCATTTGAGGATATTTCTGGACATTACCGCAGATATTCGGTTGGGCCGGAGGGTATTAAGAGATACCGAAGAAAGAGGCAGAATTCCGGAATCGGTTAAGAAGCAATGGTTTGACTCTGTTGAGATTATGTACCGGAAGCATGTTGCACCAACAAAGCGTTATGCGGATATTATTTTCACTGAGAATCCGGGATATGATGAGATAGAATTATTAGCTGATAAGATCAGAGCAGGAGAACGTTTGTGAAAAGGCTGTTATCCGTATTCATCGATGGATTAAAACCTGATTCTATAGAGTATATGCCGTTTCTGAATTCTCTCCCGCATAAAGCAAGAATAGAGACTCAACTTGGTTACTCTGTGACCTGCCATGCTAATATTTATACCGGCGTCTGGCCCGATAAACATCGTCTTTGGTTGTTTTGGAGGAAGGCCTCGCAAACATCGCCTTTGGCTAAGGTCAGATATGCAAAGTATCTTCCATTTTGCAATTCACTGCCCATGAAACTTCTTTTGCATAAATATGCGACGACTTCTACAAGGTATACATCCTTTTTCAGTCTGCCGCGTATAGTCCATCTTCCTGTGCGATACTGGAAATACCTCGACGTGGACGAGAAAAAAATGCCGTGCGAAGAGGGATATATAAGTAAGTATCCGACTCTTTTTGACATTCTGCGAAAAGAGAATGTGACATTCGAGGTGGTAGGAATGGTGCGATCCCAAAGGGAACAATCGGCAATGGTGGAAAAACATATATTTTCCCCCCAGGCACAGTGGACCTACCTGTTTATGGGCGAGGTGGACCATTTCTCTCACATGTACTGTCAGGATTCTAAGGAAGCAATAGCCAGACTTGGATTGTTAGATCGGTTATTAGAAAAAAAGTTTTTAGAATATCAGAAATGCGTGCCTGAATTCGACTTTGTTCTGTTCTCTGATCATGGTCATATCCCGGTTAAAAAAAGGATTGATATATATGCACTGATGCGAAAAGCAGGAATTGACCTCAACAAATTCTTTCACATAGTTGATACGAATTATTTGAGGATATGGCTGGAAGGTGACAATGACCGGCATTTGATAGAGAAGATGCTGATTGAAAATCTGCCGGGCTTTTTATTAACACCGGAATTACTGAAGCAGTATCATTTACCATGTGACAGGGACATCATTGGTGATATCACATACTATCTCGATGCTCCCTGTATTTTCCCAAGGACTATCTGGGGGTACAGCAGGGGCATCAATTCTATGCACGGCTACCTCCCGGGTTATCGGGATTCGGATGGTGTTTTCGTAAGCAACATGCCAATTAAAAGTGACAGGCTGCGATTAATCGATGTATTACCTTCGCACCTGCAATTGCTGGGAATGCGAATTCCGGCTCATGTGCAGGGAGAAAGTATCTGGAAGGAAAATGGGAAAATACACGATTCTTGACAATGAAAAAATAGACTCGGAGGTACAGCGCATCTTAAATGCTGCCGTAAGAGAGATATGTAAGGCTGTCGATGTTATCGCGATTATACTTACAGGAAGCTTCGGCCGAGGCGAAGGTACGTTCGTATCAAAAAATAACAGTTTTACACTATCGAGCGATTTCGAGATATGTGTTGTTGCTCCGGGTATTAAAAACAGGGAAGCATGTAAAAAACTTACGGAAAAACTTTGTAAGCAGCTATGTGCTGATATTTCCGTTGCCTGGGTTACACCGGAACGGATAGCCAAAAATAAAAATGGTAATGCAACGT
>CAYVXS010000467.1:0-3145 GCA_964454885.1 uncultured Pirellulales bacterium | reverse complement strand
CCAGCCTCCGAGGATTAGTGTGCACGGCCTGTCTCCGACGGGAAAAGTCAGACCACAGAAAAAATCGTTTCCCGATACCCGCATGGCATCGAGATTTATTTCATAATTCGTTCGCACTATCGGGCCTGTCCATGTGATGCCTGTTATGTAATTGCCTTTTTCGAGAATAATACTGCCGTCTTTGACATAGACGTCACCCTGGCCGCCGAAATCGGTAATTTCCCATTGCCCTAATGTTTTACCGTCGAAGAGGCTCATTTCACCGGTGGTTTTACAACCTCCGATCAATAAACAAGCAAGTAACAGCAGAATTTTACAACACTGCCGGTTTAATGCACATCCGGTCGTACCTGTCATATTTGCATTCCTGCAGTAAAATAGCATTGAAAAAAAACATCTTATAATTTACACTATATGTAATATAAAAAACGAGTTCGATTAAAATAGCAAGTTTTTCCGGATAATTATTTCCGGAACTAAAACTAAAAAGAACCGGCTTGTCCATGAGAACGATGAAAAAATATTTGACTTTAATTATTTGTGTATTAATTTTCTGTCCGGCTGTTCCGGCACGTCGAAATCAGCCTCTGGCCAACGCTAACTCACCGGGTTTGTATGCAAGGTCGATCGAGCAGGTCCTGAGACTCAGGGAAGACGAAGTCGATCTGGGTACCGCTGTGTTGATTGTCTCGGAAAACTGGAGCGATATGGTCAACGGCCGCAGGTACCTTGCGGAATTGGATAACATGGCGCTTGAGATTCGCGAAAGACTCAGGCAAAACCACATGGAAATGAATTTCAGGGCGATTCCGGTTATAAACGAATATCTGTTCAAAGAGCTTGGTTTCAAATCGCTTTCAGAGGCGAACGATCCCAACAGCTTGTTTCTTCATACGGTTCTGGATAAAAAACGCGGGTATTGCCTGAGCCTGTCGGTTCTTTATCTATCCCTGGCGGAGCGACTCGGCCTTGATATCTACGGAGTTGTTGTGCCGGGGCATTTCTTCGTAAGATATGACGACGGCAAAGCACGGTTTAATATCGAGACAACCAGCGCGGGCGGCAGCGGTACAGACGAACAGTACATAGAAAAGTTCAACGTGCCACAGGGCGACAGTTCCAGCATATATTTGAAAAATCTCAACAAGATTCAAACCCTGGGTTGTTTCTTTAATAATCTCGGGAACAGCTACGACAAGATCGGCGATATCGACACCGCCCTGAAGGCGTATAAAACAGCGGTCGAAATCAATCCAACCCTGTCGGAATCTCGTGTTAATGTCGGCAACATTTACCTGAGGAAGGGACGGGTGACCGACGCTATAAAAGAATACCAGGCGGCACTGAGAATCAATCCTAAAGACGCCACGTCACATAATAATCTCGGCAACGCATACAGCGAGCAGGGACGGCTGGGTTACGCCGTTTCCGAATACAACCAGGCAATTGGCCTGGATCCGAATTTCGTAGATGCTTACAGGGGCCTGGCGCTCGTTTACAGCAAACAGGGAAGATTCTCTCTTGCCATAACAACTTTGAGACGTGCGATCGCCTTTGCTCCGAAAGATGCGAATTGCTATTATCAGATGGGCGAAGTATATAACCGGAGTGACAATTACGATCATGCAATTTCGAATTACAACAAGGCTCTGAAAATTGAGCCGGACCTCACTGATGCGTATTTCGGCCTGGGAGTTTGTTACAATAAAATGGGTTTGGTTGATGATGAAATTTCTTCGTATAAGAATGTATTGGCTCGTAAGCCGGACATGTTTGCGGCCCTGGTAAATCTCGGTAATGCGTATTTCGGGCGTGAGAATTATATCGATGCGATTAAACAGTACTCAAGAGCCGTGGAAATACAGCCCGGCGAAGCTATGGTATATTATAATCTCGGTGCTGCATATTCCAACAGCGGGAATTACGAGCAGGCTGTAAATGAATATCTAAAAGCGATTGAAATTGACCCTAAAAGCGGCGATGCGTACTACGGTCTCGCTATAAGTTTTTACCATCTGAAAAAATACGAATTGGCATGGAAGCATGTCCAAACCGCTCAGAAACTGGGTGTCGAGATAAGTAAAGACCAGCTCGATGCAATTAAAAGGCATTTGTAATAGTCGGGACAACTAAAACAGGAAAGAATGGATTCTTCTCCGAAAATGACGGTAACAAATGATCATCATGGATATTACTGGAGTCTTGACGTTACGACTTGAACTTGTATTATCATGGAATTGTTTTAATCAGAGTCAATTTAAAAAGGCTGCAAAACTATAGCACAGATAAAATAAAATTAATTGGGAGAATTTTAATGAAAATCAGGCATTTTCGAAGGCCGTTATTATGTATTCTGATTTTAACGTCGATTTTATCTCTTTGCGGCTGCAATGAAGGTATGAAGTGGCATCCCGTATACAATGCCGCTGTGATTGGTGGTGTGGTTGGTGCGGTTGTCGGGCACCAGTACGATGATGACTGCAAGGGTGCAGCCATTGGCGCTGCGATCGGCGGTATCGGAGTTTATCTCGAGCAGTATGACGAGCTGGCTTCGGCGGATGAAGTAATTGTCGAAGTTGCCGGCACGAACGGCTCGATTACTCCGGTTGTATTGAAAAAACATAACGGTTTATATATCTGCCGAAACGGCGAGCGTTATAATCAGCTCCCACCTCAGGAGGAGCTTCGACGGGTCTATGGATTATAAAATTTATGCCTGCTGATAGTGACATTCTGGATTTACTCAGGGCCGAGAGCATCGAAGCGGAACGCAAGGCCCAGCGGGCATTAATAATTCAGCCCGGAGCGATCGGCGATAGTATATTGACGCTCCCGTTGGCGGCATACTTAAAAGAGTCTCTTAAACTGGGAGTTGTCGACGTGCTCGGGCACACCGAGTACGTAGGTATTTTACCGGGCAGGACGTGCATCAACCGAATCAGCTCGATAGACTCTATAGATTTACACAGATTATTTGTCGAGCCGAAAGCGTTTAATCTTGCCGACAGGGATCCTTTGATACATACTTTCGCCGGATACGCGTGGATCGTGACATTTATGGGAGAGCCGGGCAGCAACTTCGAGCAGAATCTTATTTTCACGGCCAATTGCACACACAGCACGGAAGTAATAACACTGCCTTTGA
>CAYVXS010000466.1:0-3146 GCA_964454885.1 uncultured Pirellulales bacterium | reverse complement strand
AAGGTCTCTGGCCCGTAAATTAACCGTATATAAGCAGCAACTGCTTTAGGTCACGACAATAATTATCAGTATATCCCCCCTTCCAACCATTATAAGCTTATATATTACAAGTACTTAAGTGAATTACAATCCAATTTGTGACTATTCTGATGATTTTTTACGCCCCCTGTGTTTATAAATATGAACTACAAAAAATCAACCTGACAACCATTTATTTTATTATCGGCCTTCAACACAGAATCTAAGTTTATTGTTTTATCAAGTCTCATGTTTTTAATTAAATAGGCGACTTATCTTGTCCGAAAAAAGTAACAGGCACGTTGTTTTTTATAAACGCGGTAACTTGACAGTATAAATTTGAAATTTTATTATCCGATTATGGGTGATAGAAAAGATATCCAGTCAAATAGAAATGATAACCCCAAGGATTATCCATCAAAGGAAATTCCCGACGTCAATAGCCGGCTCGCCGACACTGAAAGACTTGCGGCCGTCGGGAAACTTGCCTCCAGGGTCGCCCACGAATTGAACAATCCCCTCGATGGGATACTGCGTTATATCAATCTCACAATCAGGGCGATAGAGAACGAGAATCTCGAAAAACCAAAAGAGTACCTGATTCAATGCCGCCAGGGCCTGATGAGAATGATCCAGATCGTCAAAGAGCTGCTGGAATTCTCCCGCTGCACTTATTCGACACAGGAATTTCTCCCGATTGAACAAATTATCGAAGATGCTATCAAAACAATAAACACCAAAGCCGAAGCTCTCGACGTCAAGATACATAGAAACTATCAGACCAATTTATCGAAAATAAGGAGTGGGAATTTATTCCAGGTCTTCTGCAATCTAACAATGAACGCATTGGATGCTATGCCGCACGGCGGCGAAATCAGGATATCAACATACCCGGCGAAAGATAACGCCATCGTTGTGGAATTCAGTGACACCGGCACAGGCTTGTCGCCCGAAAACACAGAAATAATTTTCGAGCCTTTTTTTACTACAAAAGAAAAAGGCAAAGGGACCGGCCTGGGACTTGCAATATGCAGGGATATTGTAAACAGCTATAATGGAAAAATTATAGCCCGGAACGCACCCGAAGGAGGCAGCATTTTTACAATATATCTGCCGGTCCCAACTAATGTCGGTTAAGTATAAAACAAAATCATGGAGAGAACATGGACAAAAAGGACATACTCGTAATCGATGACGATAAAATCATACTGGACTCGCTGTGTGAGTTTCTTTCGCTCGAAGGTTACCGCACCGAGGGCGCCGAATCCATCAAGAGCGCGATGGCCAGACTGGAGGAAAAACGCTATTGCCTGGCCATCACGGATGTAAACCTGCCGGACGGAGACGGTCTCGATCTTCTGGATACTATCAGGTCGCGCTATCCACAGACTGTCGTCATCGTAATAACCGGTTACGGCACAATCGACAGCGCCGTCAGAGCTATCAAACAGGGGGCCTACGATTACCTTACCAAACCCATCATTGACGATGAATTACGCTTAGCGGTCGAAAGAGCCGTCCACCAGCAATCGCTGATGAGCGAGAACGAACGTCTCAAACAACAGCTCGAACGAAAATACTCCCTGGAAAATATTATCAGCCAGGATTATAAAATGGCCAAAATATTCGACCTTATCGAAGCCGTCGCCGACACCAGGGCCACGATACTGATGACAGGCCCGTCAGGGACGGGAAAAAGCCTGCTGGCAAGGGCGATACATAATCGTTCGAGCCGACGAAACGAATCGTTCATCGAGGTTAGCTGTGGAGCACTTCCAGAGACGCTGCTTGAGAGCGAGCTTTTCGGCCACATCAAAGGGTCCTTTACAGGCGCCGTCAATAACAAGGAGGGAAAGTTCTTAGCGGCCGACGGCGGCACGATTTTTCTCGACGAAGTTGCAAACGCCTCGCCGGCCCTTCAGGCAAAGTTCCTCCGCGTTTTGGAAAATCAGCAGTTCGAGCCGGTCGGCAGTAATAGAACTCATACCGTCAATACGCGAATAATTCTCGCCTCCAACCGCAACATCGAGCAGGAAGTCAAACAAGGCAGGTTCCGGGAAGATTTATACTACAGGATAAACGTCATAATGATAGACCTGCCGCCTTTGTGCGAGAGAGTCGGTGACATCAGATTATTAGCGGAACACTTTTTAAGGATTTACTGCGCACAGAACAACAGGCAGAAATTCGGCATAACCGATGAAGCAATGCTGTATCTGGAGCGATATTTGTGGCCCGGGAATATCCGCGAGCTGGAAAAGGTCATCGAGCGGGCGGCTCTGTTAGGCAAAGGCAGATTCATCAGTCCAGAAGATTTGCCGGATGCTCTCAAGCAGGAGCAAAAACAGCTGCAATCGTCTTTCCAGCCAATGAGTCTCAAACAGGCCCTTGCCGAGCCGGAGAAAAATATTATCAGAAAGGCCCTCGAAGCCAACCACTGGAACAGGCAGGAAACAGCCAAAGCACTTCAGATAAACCGCACGACGTTGTTTAAGAAGATGAAGCAATACGGCCTATACGCCGAAGCCGAACAATTGGGACTAACCTAAAAAGTCAACTCGACATAGTCGAGTTTCCTTACTTTTGCATTTTCAGTTTTACGTTTTGCTTTATATAAAAAAGCACCCCTGCTTTTTTGCGGAGGGAGGGGAGAAGGAAGAGAAAAGCAGGGGCAAAAATGAAAAAGCTATGATTATTATATCCCATTTTAATGCCCCGGGTCAACACAAAAACTCGTAAAACAGCCCAAAAAGCGGCTTTTTTCGCAGTTTTTTTACCGTCCGAGAACAGCCGATATAGACTGTCACCTGTAAGCATATTACCGGGGTGACACTCATCCTTTTGCCTTCGACCTGCAAAATTTCAAGAAATAATGTCACCTTAAAGAGATGATTCGGTTGCGATTGAGATGAAATCAAAAAAAGAAAATGAACTATTTCTCATCGAATATTTTAGGGGCATATATTAAGATTTATCCTTCTCTTCCAGCGCACTTTTGAGGTTCTCGCCCTCTTCTTTCATATGTTTTTGTGTAGCTTCGATCTTAGTTTTATGCTTTTTATGCATTCTCTTGAACAGCCATGCAGGAATTCTAAGACTCCCTGTGGCGGTGAAGGTGCAACTGTTTT
>CAYVXS010000465.1:0-3147 GCA_964454885.1 uncultured Pirellulales bacterium | reverse complement strand
ATCTGATAACTTTTAGTAGTTTCTTCCAGATCACGATATGCCTGACGAACGGCCAATTTGACATTTTCCACTTCTTCATCATATCCTCGCTGCCGTTGCACCACAGATATTAATGCCTCTCTATAAGCATTACGTTCGGCTTTTTGGTCAAACGGCAAGTCTGTTTCAAATCCCAAAGAGTAAGTACCTTCATGAAATCGCAACCTGGTAAAATCAGTTTTTTCAGTTGAATCTACGCCGGCGCTACCAATCAGGTTCAGTTGTACACCAAGCCCTTCCGCCGCCAGGACCAGTTTTCGTTCCGTATCATCAAGTCCGTCTCTTGTGTTTGCCAAATCCAAACGACGTTCCAGTGCCATTGTAATCGCATCTTCCACCGAATATTCCGGTATACTTATCACGATATTTCCAAGCGCTTCAAGCTCATTTGGGTCCAACGTTATATCAGCATCGGTAGGTAAAGATAAACTGACCTTAAATCTATCGAGACTCTGGGCATAACGCTGCTGGGCGGAAACAACACTATTTTGGGCACTTAATAATTGCTGCTCGGCTTCGAAAACTTCAGAAGGAGCAAGCTGGCCTACCTCGACCTGCATTTTCAGTTGATTTGTCGAATCAATCTGTCTTTCATAGCTGGCCCTGATAACATCGAGGTTCTTCATCTGCTCCAAAACACGGTAATAATCACTAATGATTGAAACAACGAATGTCTTGCGATACCGGTTGAATGTGCGTATTTGATACAATACATTTCGCTCGGCCTGGGTCAAATTCTCCCACGCGGTCTTTCCACCTCCACGTCCAAGTAAAGGTGCCGTAATATTGGCGGTGAGAACCGAACCTAATGTTGTATAAGGATCTCCGCTAAGAAAACGTGTCCAATCGATGCTAAGACCTGCATTTGCAATAATCCCCCCTGCCGTAATGAACGCCTGATCGACCCCGGCTTCCGATGAAAGTGTATTATTCTCAGTGCCATTGGAACTAAAATACTGACCATCAAAAGTACCAAACCACTGTCTTGCATATTCATGACGGGTCAACGTTAAATCAAGGGCGGAAAGATACAGAGATTCCTTCCGGGATTGATAATCGCGGTTATATTGAGTGGCAATAGCAACCGCCTGATTCAAGGTGATAACGTGTGATGGAGGGACTAACGCACTAATTTCCTCCTCAACCGGCACCGAATCGCGGATTTTATAATTCGCCATCTGCCCAAAGTCGTCTTGCCATTTGTTTTCTATTATTTGATACGCTTCCTGATCCGCCTCGCCTGCAAGCTGCTTCGGGCTTCTGCACGCACCGGTAAAACCAAGAATTATTACACAACAAAGTATAAAATCTAAAATAATTACAAATTCATTTTTCCATTTCATGTATTTCTGCCCTGATATCTGAATGAATAAGACAATCCTTATTCACGCCCATATTACCATTAAATTCCAATAAACCTGCATTATAAGGTAAAAAGGCATAAAATAAAAGGTGAATACCTATAACTTAGTACCTATTAGCATCATTAAGACGCTTCATCAGGCCCGAATATTGCCAAAAAAACCGATTTTACACCATTTTTTTTGACAGTGCTAATGTTATAAAAAGACGTCCAAAAATAAACATCAATTAAAAAAAACGAAATTCACTTCAATTTACTCCCAATTTCATTGCAAAAAAACAGCGATAACGGATAAATCAAGCTAAAATCACATAACATTTATTTTCAAGGCTATTATTATAAAGGACTGAACACAGGTTCTAGCAAATATTCATGTTATAATATTTAATACATATTATTAAAAATAAGGTTCATACAACATTGACAAAAAGGCCTCAATTACGTTAATTTACATATTACCGTCGGCGGCGTAGCCAAGAGGCCTAAGGCGACGGTTTGCAAAACCGTTATACGCCGGTTCGAATCCGGCCGCCGCCTGTCTTTCTCCAGATTACAAACTGGAAAGCATTTGCTTTTTTACTGCCTAAAGGTGATATAAGAAGGATTTTGGGTAATTAAGGATGGAAAATACCAACGAACAAAGGGCAGAGCAAAGATTAAATTATCGTTGGCCTGTTAAATTCACTCAAGACAACAAAGAAAAAGTTTTTCCGGGTCAGATTGTAGATGTTTCGAGCCGGGGGATAGCGTTTCTTTGTCATGCCGATGAAACCTGCCCACATCAGGGCCAATATCTGACTGCTAATTTTGCCGTACCACATTTTGACCGGGGTAATTCCTTCGACACAGTACTTTTCAAACGTACAGGATACGTTCACCGATTGGATGCATTAAGCAGTCGAATACATCGCATTGTAATACGATTTACAGAGCCCCTGTTTTTCAAACCAGGTGAACAGGATATTACCGGGTCCGATTTACAAAACAGACTCGAAGACCGGGCACTTTCAATTTTAAAAACCGAAGAAAAAGTCAAAGTGTATGATGAAGCACTCACACGAGCGGAAGAACAAATCAGGTTCTACACCGAAACAAATGTCAAAGCGCAGGCTTTAGTAAAATCAGAAACACAGGCCAGAGTAAAAGCTGAAACGAGAGCCAAAAGCGAAGCAAAATTAAGAGCGAAGGCGGAAAAGCAGGCGAAGGCTGAAGCTGAACGAAGAGCAATTATCGAAGCACAAGCACAAAAGAAGGACAGATTGCACGCCGAGGAAATAGCCCGGATCAAAGAAGAAAAAGCCCGGGCAATAGCACAGGTTAAAACTGAAACGGCACAGACCATTGCGAAAATAGAGGAAAAACTTCGATCGATGGGAATCGACAAAATCAAAATCATAGACCAACAACCGATCAGGGACGTAGTACTTGAAAAGGTTGACAAATTTGTAAAAGACCGAAGCAAAATCTTTTAATCTACGAAACTTACGTGCAGAATTACTCTCTCCAATATTACAACAGGAATTTTTATAAATACGCTCTTTATGAAAGCGGAATTACAAAATACCGTTCTGGAAGTAGTCGAAGGTGATATTACCGAAATGGAAACCGATGCCATTGTAAATGCCGCCAATGCGCAACTGGTCCTTGGAGGTGGTGTGGCCGGGGCTATTCGCAGAAAAGGTGGGCCTGAAATCCAGAAACAGTGTAATAAAATCGGCGGAACATTTGTGGGCGGAGCAGTGATA
>CAYVXS010000464.1:0-3148 GCA_964454885.1 uncultured Pirellulales bacterium | reverse complement strand
TTCCACGACGAGATTTATAGCTAATAAGCAGGCCTGGAACGATAAGTTTAAGCGGGAAAAAATTGAGAATATCTCTATTTTACTAAACGCCGCGATAGAAGCCCGAAGTAAAGTCGGATTGAAGATGAACATACGAAACAGAGATCTGGATTCGATTCTTAAGATATTACCCTCTGAAAAAAGCCCGACAATTTCTTCTCTGGCTGATTCCGATTATGTGGCGATAGAGGTAATTATCGAAGGCAGGATTGAACGCTCCTTAGTTCCGGCTCTCAAACGTGCCGGTGCATCGGGTATAATAACATATCCTCTCAATAAGGTCATACACTGATATAACTTGCGGTACGAACTACAGTTTTCTTGCTATCTGCATGAAAAACGATATACTTACCCGGTGGTGTTTAACTGCTGGAATTATTAATGGTTAAAAATATTGCCATATTAGGTTCGACTGGTTCTATAGGTAAAAATGCGCTCAGGGTAATCGATGCTCTCGGGGACCGGTACAAGGTCGCAGCGCTCAGTGCTCACAGCAATGTGAAGCTCTTGGCCGAACAGGTGAGGCGCTATAAACCTGGGTTTGTCGCCGTTACTAATCCCGACTGTTACGGAGAGCTTAGGGAATCGGTCGAAGATTCGGATGTTGAAATACTGGCCGGTCCCGACGGTTTGGTTGAGATTGCACAACTTGAAGAAGTTGATATCGTCCTTACCGCAGTTGTCGGCTCTGCCGGTTTGCCTGCGGTTCTTTCCGCTGCCGGCTGCGGCAAGCAGCTTGCTATAGCGAACAAAGAGCCGCTTGTTATTGCAGGCCAGTTGCTTATGGAGGCGGCAAAGGAAAACGATAGTACTATTTTACCGGTAGATAGTGAACACTCGGCTATTTACCAGGCACTGCAGTCTGGCAGTCGTGATGAAGTAAATAAAATCATCCTGACCGCTTCGGGGGGACCTTTCAGGGAATTTACTGTTGATGATATAAAAAATGTCTCGTTGGAGCAAACCCTTTCGCATCCGGTCTGGAATATGGGGCCGAAAATTACCGTTGATTCGGCCACTATGATGAACAAGGCGTTTGAGGTTATCGAAGCCCATTGGCTTTTTGATATGCCGACCGAAAAAATTGACGTTTTGATTCACCCCGAGTCGATAATACATTCACTTGTTGAATTTGTAGATTGTTCGGTGATAGCTCAGCTCGGGGAACCGGATATGTGCCTTCCGATTCAATACGCTCTGACTTACCCCGAACGAGTTGCTGGGATTGCCAAATCTCTTCGACTTGATGAAATCGGTAACCTGACGTTCGAGAAGCCGAACAGGCAGGTCTTTCGCTCGCTCACATTGGGCTTCGAGGTTGCGAGGACAGGCGGCACGGCGGCGGTTGTTTTCAACGCTGCAAACGAAGCGGCGGTTGAGGAATTTTTGGCGGGAAAAATTAATTTTGTTAATATAATGGATCTTATTGAAGATTGTCTGAACAGACATATTGTGAAGAAAAGCGTGACACTCGAAGATATCTTCGAGGCGGATTCCTGGGCCAGAAGAGAAGTGGCCGGCAATATTAGACGGATAGCCCGGAACGTAGGTGCGAAATGAGAATACCGAACAGTATATTTCGAAAACGTGGAAGATGTTTTTTGTTAGACTTTTTTCAATTTATTCAATTTTTTGATTCTCAAGAGAGGTTGTTCAATGTCGAAGGTTAAGAACTTAAACGACAAGTATCTTCGTATAGCTTTCTTTGCTGTTTTCCTGATTGTGATTATATATCTGATTATCCGATATTTCAGCGAAGTTGGTAATGTTCTGCTTGTCATGCTCGGATTTGGTACCGTGATTATAATTCATGAGTTCGGTCATTTCATTGTTGCCAAGTTATCGAATATAAAGGTCGAGGCTTTTTCAATTTTTATGCCACCCATTCTGTTCGGTATAAAAAGAACGGAAAAAGGTCTTCGTTTTCGAATATTACCGGAGATTTTTCCCAGGGAAGGTGACGAATCTGGTGAGGGTGCGATTAATTTCACTGTCGGTAAAAAAGGCCGTGCGAGCGAAACGGAATATCGTATCGGACTTATTCCGTTCGGAGGTTTCGTCAAAATGCTCGGCCAGGATGATATTGGTCCGGTCAAGAGCAATAACGACCCCCGTTCGTATGCGAATAAATCTGTTCTTATTCGTGCAGCTACTATAGCTGCGGGCGTCGTATTCAATGTTGTCAGTGCTGTTATCATATTTATGATTACTTTTCTTATCGGGATAAAATTACCCCCGCCTGTGATAGGTGGTGTGGTGCCCGATTCCCCGGCGGCGCGTGCGGGTCTGAAGGCCGGAGATGAAGTAATTGAGATCGCAGGCAATAAAAATGATCTTGATTTTGCGAGTATCAGTATCGCAGCGGCATTGTCCGGTAAAGATGAAAAAGTTCCCATAAAAGTCAGGCATCCCGACGGCTCGGAGGAAGAGGTTTCTCTTGTCGCAGAGATGCTGCCGAACCAGCCGTTGAGACTTTTCGGTGTTTTGCAGGCGTTGAGTTTGACTGTTGCGGATGTTCCGAACTTTGACCCCAATAATTTGTTCGCTAAAACAGGTTTGTTACCGGGCGACCGAATTATATCTGTTGACGGAAGGGATATTCGTGGACACTGGGAATTCGTAGAGATGCTCCGAAATGCTCTTGAGCCGGAAGTGACATTATCGGTCGAGCGAATTGAAAGTGACGGCAAAACCGAGCTGGTTGAAACTCGAATTCCATTGAACTATCAGGCGGTTAACAGTGAAACAGATTCCGAATACGACCTGGGTAATATTTGTTCTATGGTTCCTCGTTTGCGGATAACAGGTGTTTCCGATGTTGTGTATATGATTGCCGATGGCGCCGACACTCTACAGGTCGGCGATATCATTCTTGCGGCGGATGATGTAAATAATCCCACATATATGGAGCTTCGTGACATTACTACTGAGTTTGAGGGCAAAGATTTACCCATAAAAATCCTGCGCATCGATCAGACAGGGACAGAAGTAACACGTGTGGTCACAGTCCTACCCAGGCATGAGCCAAATGGACACAGGATTATTATCGGTATAAATCTTGCACTTGATCTCGAGCATCCTGTTGTTGCTGATACCATATCTTACGGAG
>CAYVXS010000463.1:0-3153 GCA_964454885.1 uncultured Pirellulales bacterium | reverse complement strand
CCGTGGCAAGAAAAATGCAAAACAAACCCAATTTAACGGCAGAATTCAGAATACAGGATACAGAAGCCAGAAGAAAAAATGAAAAACAAAGCCAATTTGGTTTGGGCCCAAAATGGCGTAAGCTCTTTGAAATAAAAAGATTATGAGAAATCCGGCTTCGTCTGCAACTACGCCGTGATAAAAAACAAAGCCAATTTATATCCGGGACCGGGAACGACCTGCCAAAGACTATATGTTATGTGGCGAAGCCCAACCTGCAAAGGTACGGAATTGAATTGTTAATATAACATCGAAAGCTTATACTCCTGAACATGCTTAAAAAGGTACTGGGCTTTTATACGAAATATTTCGCCGTCTGGGTAATCGTTTTCGGTTTGGTCGCATACTTTTGTCCCGGCCCCTTCGTTGCTATGAAACCGGGTATGGACTGGTTCTTCGCCCTGACGATGTTCGGTATAGGAGTTGTACTGCAGATCGAGGATTTCAAGCGAATCGCACAAAGGCCTATCATCGTCCTTATCGGTTCGGTGGCACAATTTACAGTTATGCCTTTGGGAGCTTTTCTATTAGCCAGACTCTTTCGTTTGCCGACGGAAATCGCTGTCGGTTTGATCCTGACCGGCTCGGCTCCCGGAGCGATGGCAAGTAATGTAATGAGCTATATCGCCAAGGCCGATACGGCGTATTCGGTTTCACTGACGACGGTTTCGACACTGCTGTGCCCACTGCTGACGCCGGGATTGACTTTCCTGCTGGCAAGTTCGAGAATGGAAGTACCGTTTTTGGATATGCTTCTCTACGCTGCCAAAATGATAATTGTGCCTTTATTTGTGGGATTCGGAGTACGGCATTTTCTCAAAGAAAAAGTCGAAAAGATTCTGCCTGTCTTCCCTGCCATCTCGGTGACGTTTATCATTTTTATCTGCTCACTGGTAATCGCTCTGAACAAAGACAACCTTGCCGCGGTTACCGGCATAATTTTAGCGGCGGCAGTAATCCTGAACGTTTACGGGATGCTCGCCGGTTACGGCGTTGCCTCTGTCTTTCGGATGAATACCCCCCGGAGACGAACCATGGCAATCGAAATCGGGATGCAGAACGCCGGGCTTGGAACCATGTTTGCATTGAAGCACTTCGGCGAGAAGGCGGCCATGCCGGCGGCTATTTTCGTCTTTATCTGCATTATTACAGCCTCGGCCATGTCTGCTATTTGGCAGAAAATGCCCTCGAAACCATCAGTAGAATAAATAGTAAATATTAGCAGGAAGACTCTTGCATTCGGCGGGTCGAACCGTTATAATTTGCCCATAAAATATGAGTCGTAGTCGTCCGGGCAGCCTTTATGGGCTGCCCTTAAGTTTGGGTGAAAAATATTTTAGGAGCTAAAAAAGTATGGGCTGTAACTTAGCAATAGCCGGGGTAACCGGCGCAGTAGGACAGGAATTTTTGAAGATTCTCGAAGAGCGGGATTTCCCATTCGATTCTCTCAAAATGCTCGCCAGCAGCAGATCGGCGGGCAAGAAAATCGAATTTAAAGGTAAAACATATATCGTCGAAGAACTAACGAAGAAAAGTTTCAGTGGAATCGATATAGCCCTGTTCAGCGCCGGAGCGTCACGAAGCAAGGAATTCGCGCCGGCCGCGGTCGAGGCCGGTGCCGTCGTCGTGGATAATTCCTCGGCATTCAGAATGGATCCGGATGTCCCTTTGGTGGTTCCTGAAATCAATCCGCAGGCAATTAAACAACATAAAGGCATCATCGCCAATCCGAACTGCTCGACTATTATCGGGATTGTTCCCGTCTGGCCGTTGCACAAGGCAAATCCAGTCAAAAGGATGGTCGTGAGCACCTATCAGGCCGCCAGCGGAGCGGGGCAATCGGCGATGATTGAGCTTCAAAAACAATCGCAGGAAATTTTGGACGGACAAAAGCCGACATGTGAGGCGTTCCCGTACCAGATAGCGTTCAATGTATTCAGTCATAACTCGGCACTCGGCCCGAACGGGTATAACCAGGAAGAAACGAAAATGGTTCTTGAGACCAGGAAAATCTTCGATTGTCCCGAGATTATGATTACATGCACCTGCATACGCATACCGGTCTTCAGAGCGCACAGCGAAAGCATAAATCTTGAGTTCACCGATGCGATGACGCCCGAGCAGGTCAGGGACCTTTTGAGCACGGCCCCGGGAGTCTCGGTCCTTGACGACCGCGAGCATAATCGTTTCCCGATGCCGATAGACGCCTCCGGCAAAGACGATATTTATGTCGGTAGAATCCGGCAGGACGAATCTCTGCCCGAGAATCGAGGCATAAATATCTGGGTCGCCGGTGACCAGTTGAGAAAAGGCGCGGCACTAAACGCTGTTCAAATCGCGGAGAAACTGCTTTAATAGCCACACATGGCTATTCGAAAGATAAAACTTACAGTCCAGTACGACGGCAGCAGGTATAGCGGCTGGCAGACTCAGCCTGGGAAAAAAACTATTCAGGGCGAGCTGGTCGAAGCGATGTCAAATCTCGTCGGGACTAAAATTCCCGTCCACGGAGCAAGCAGGACCGACGCCGGAGTCAGCGCTTTGGGGCAGGTCGCTCTTTTCGAGATCGATAGTCCCATCCCAACAGAGAATTTCCCGGACGTGCTCAACGGCCGACTGCCGCGTAATATCGTTGTCACCTCCGCTGAGGAAGTGCCGCCGAAATTCGATTTAATGGGTGAGGTCAAGAGCAAGCTCTATCGCTACACGATTTATACGGGCCGATACCGACCCGTCATGAAGTTAAATCAATGCTGGCACCTGCATAAAAAACTCGATGTGGCCGCGATGAACGAAGCCGCACAACTATTAGTCGGCACAAAAGATTTTAAATCATTCGCTTCTGCCGCGGACAAACGTGAAAGCTCCGTCCGGACCATCTTCCGCTGTGAAGTCAGCTCGTCGTGTGTAATGCGTAATGCGTCATGCGAAGAAAAAACAAATAACAATGACATACACAACACGCAATACGCAACACGCAATACGCAATACGATAAAAGATGGATATACATTGATGTCGAAGGAGATGGCTTTTTGTATAATATGGTCAGAAACATAGTAGGCACTTTAACTGAGATCGGCGCAGGCAGATGGAAACTGGAGAAAATCAATGAA
>CAYVXS010000462.1:0-3156 GCA_964454885.1 uncultured Pirellulales bacterium | reverse complement strand
ATTGTTAATATATATTAGCCCCTGCTTTTTGAGGTTGCAGATTTCGTAAATCACTATCCGTTGCGACGGGGCTGTAATTCGAATCTATCTTGTTTTCAAGTTGAACCAGGACATTATTAATTTTGGACAATAGTTCTTTCTGGGAATATTTTTCCTCTACAAACCTGTGATATTGCTGCGGCTCGTATGAAGCAGATAGAATCCTGTCGCAGAATTCTTCCGCGATGTTGAACAGATAATCGGAAGGATAGATTTCTCCGGCACCCGGGAAGTTATGAATCACCGGTTTTAAGCCACATGCCATTGCTTCAAGGATTCCCATCCCCTGGCTTTCAATGAAGCTGGTCGAAACAATATAACTTTTGTCCCTGAGCCAGGAATTAACATCTTCCTGCCAACCGTCGAAGAATACGACTCCTCTTAATCCGAGGGTATCCACCATATATCTGACATATTGCTCAATCGCCAGGTCCTGAAACTGACCGGCGAAGAACAAACGATACTCCGGATCGAGATAGTGCAGCTTCTGCATACACTGCAAAACCATAGCGGGATTTTTTACCGCTCGAACATTGCATAAATAGGCGATATTTTTTCCCCGCGGGCGTTCGGTAAACGTAAATTTGTCCAGATTAACTCCGTTGGGAATTGTGACAATCGATGTCTGATTTTCAATACCCGGCACGTTTCGAGAAAGAATATCCCTGACAAAACTATTACCGACGGTTATAAGCACATCGACATTCTGCCAGTTTATTTGCCGGGGCCACGGACCATAAGCCTCATAGCGATGCAGCCTGATAATATTTTCACATTGTTTCTGCCCCCTGGTACCTATCACCGCAAGGTCAGTGCACCACTCGAACCACGAAATATCGCTCCACTGCATCAATTCATGCAACTGTTCCTCTGTTTTACCGTCAAAAAGTCGCACCTCGAATCGCCGGTGTACAAACTCATAGATATCATTTAAGAATGTCATCCCGTCGCCTCCGCAAAAGAAGGCTATTTTGGGTCTTTTCGAACGGATAACCTGAACCATCGGCGAGAGAATTTCCTGTTCGGGGCATATTTTCAGAGAGCGGATAAGCATCTCAATCGCGCCGGCCTTATTACCCTGATTTAAATATACATTTGCCGTTCTGTTCAGAATATCAACGTTGAGGATATCCATTGCATCCATATCACCGAAAAGTCGCTCCGCCTGTTCGGCCATTCCCGTAGCAAGATATGCCTCCGCTAAATTCCAGATAATTTCGGCAGAGTCGTTTTGCAGACTCCTGGCCTTAATAAAATAGGTAATTGCCTCATCCGAACGGCCGAGACAATGGAGAATTGCCCCTGTATCATTATAAATCTGTGCATCACCACCGCATGTTCGAAGATGCCTCTGCATATAATCAAGCGCCTGATGATAATTACCCACTTTAACAAATTCCAAGCCTCTCTCATAATCGTTCATGTTTTCAAACATACCGTCCCGGTGTCGTCCTTCGTTAGGATCCATATTCGTTTCGAGAGTCATCTGTATTACTCCTTTAATCTCCTTGCCGGCAGAATTTAATTACAGTTACTAACATAGATTTTAAGATTTAAGTGCAAATTCCGTGCCGTTCAACCGTGCCGTCATATAATTTAGATTAGGCCGCATTTTTTGTTTGAAAGTGTATAAATATCAAACACTTATGTTGTATTAATGCCCATCGAACAGGCTTTTAGCTTTTGTTCATCGAAGCTAAATGATATAATCCAAAAGCGACATAGACATTAACTTCCCCGCTATGGATAAAGACATTTCATACAGAACCTCGCGGCGAGAGAGATCTATGGCGATTTGTGCTATATCAGCTTCCTGCAAACGGGTAGTTTCATCTTCGGCATTGTAGTTGAGATTTGTCAGACTTTCTTTCAGGTCATCAAGAAAACTAATCTTAGAACCCACGGAAACTTCGGCCTGAACGATAAGCTCATTGATTTCCTCCAGGGAATTCAACGAGACACTTTGTAATTCCCTTATTTGTGATTCGGATAATCCATTTTCATTTTCCAATATATCCCGAATGCTAATAAGCGTGTTCAATAAATCATAGGTCCCGGGCACGCTGACCAGGTCGGTTCCCGTAGCGGTAATTCCCGTGGTGTCAACGTACAGAACTTCCCCGGTTATGGAACTTGTTACCATCAGGTTTGTATCGGTTCCGTCGGTGTTAAAAGTAGTCAGCCCGCCATCGATGGACAGTGTGTAATTGCCGGCCGAACCTGTCACTGTCAGCCATGTATTACCACGGACACTGGAAGTTCCGGTTCCGCACGCGGCTCCCGTGTCACCATAAAAGGTCGGAGTACCGCGGTCGTCGGAGCGGAAAATTTCATCCCCGACATGATAGATAGATGATTCCAGTCCGGGAGCAACTTCTATTTCTCGGTTCGTATAGCTGCCCTGATAGGTTATACTTGTTATTTCTCCGTTTTCACGCTCTATCGAATATGGGGCTACCGAAGTGTTACCTCCACCGAACAGGTATTGCCCGTTATGTTTTGTGTTTACCAAAGAAACCAACTGCTCCAATATTTCATTTATTCCCTCGGCGGTTCTTTCCCTGTTTGCCTCGTTATAAATACCGCTGGAAACCTGAGTAAGCCGTACCTTGGTTTCCGCAATAGCGGATATAATGTCCTGGAATATCGTGGAGGAAAACTCGAGTGTGCTGACAACATCAGACAGGTTATCTATATAGTTATTTAAAGAGCTTTGTTGTGAATTTAGTCCGAGAACCTGATATCCGTCGGAGGCATCATCTGAAACTCTATTTATTCTCGAACCTGTCGATGCCTGCTCCTGTAAACGGGCCATCGCGTTTGTATGCAGATGCAGGGCCAGGCTGACATTGTTATAAATATTATTGAGTGTGCCGCCCATTTTTTATTTCCCCGTCACTTTATGCAACTTCTTTACCTCTTCTCACAATAATTCCATAATAGTTGACAGCGATGTCTGAACCGTGTTCAAATATTTTGCCATCGCCTTGAACATCTGTTCGAAAACCAGCATTTTTGCCGCCTCGTCGTTGATATCGACACCGCTTATCTCGCTCTGTTGATTGGCAAGATTCTGAACTATAACCTCAATATTTTCCTGGCTTACCTGCCTGACGG
>CAYVXS010000461.1:2664-3163 GCA_964454885.1 uncultured Pirellulales bacterium | reverse complement strand
GAGCCGAGTGCCGATTCCCACTGTGCCGGATTGATAAGTTCTTTGAAACAAAATGGTTACGATATCGAATTTGTCGGAGTGGGCGGTCCAAAAATGGCTCAGGCCGGCTGCGAGATGCTCGAACATACCACCGGCAAAGCAGTTATGATCTATAACGCATTTAGCCACGTGATGCATTTCTACAGGCTCATCAGGCGGATATCACGTTATTTAAAGGAAAATAATGTAGATTTAGTTGTCGTTTGCGATTCTCCCTCATTTAATTTTCATATAGCCAAAGCTGCGAAAAAAACAGGGATAAAGACCATGTTCTATGTAGCCCCGCAGCTCTGGGCCTGGGGTTGCTGGCGCATCGGAAAGTTACGGAAAAACTGCGATAAGCTCTGCTGCATCCTGCCTTTCGAGCAGGACTGGTTCGGTCACAGGGAAATTAATACGGTTTTCGTTGGTAATCCGCTTCTCGATAAATTGGAGATAGATCCGGCTAAATACAAAAAGT
>CAYVXS010000461.1:0-2654 GCA_964454885.1 uncultured Pirellulales bacterium | reverse complement strand
CGAGAGGCCGAAATTGATTCGCTTTGGGTACCGATGCAGCAAATTGCAATGATATTGAAAAGTAAATATCCGGCAGTGACATTCATAACTGTTGCCGTAGATACCGACCGAAGGAATAAATTAGAAGCTGCGCATATCCCCGGTTTCGAGTGTAAATACAGCATTGATTCGGTTTACCACACAGCCGAGACAGTTGATTTTTCAATTGTGACCAGCGGCAGCGCCACTCTGGAAGTAGCGGCAGCCAGCTGCCCGATGGTGATTATGTATCAGTCCAGCAAAATTCTATGGCATCTGGCCGGGCGATGGATTGTAAAAACCAAATTTCTGTCTTTGGTTAATATTTTAGCCGAACGGGAATTGGTTCCCGAGTTTATGCCGTACTTCAATTCGGTCGAACCCATCGCTGATTGCATCGAACTGCTTATAAGAGACGGCAACAAACTGGCTCAAATAAGCAAATCTCTGATTCAGTTGGCCGAGCCGTTAGGTAAGAAAAAAGCCCGCCATGAGGTGGCAAAAATAGCTCTCGAATTGTTATCATAAAAGATTAGAAGTTCGAACAGGGCCGTGACTCTTATTGAAAAATTACAGTGACAAGCGAAATATAGATTTATCTGCAACACTTGCCCTGATTGGTACGGTAATTTTCTGGTCACTGGGCCCGATTTTCATAACATACCTGACGGGCTATCTTGATTCCTGGACGCAGAATTTTCTTAGATATATAGTGGCATGTTTTTTCTGGCTGCCGTTTTTGTTTTTCTCGATCAAGAAAAAAAGATTCGACCACAGAATATGGCGAAAAGCCGTATTACCCGCTGCGGCGAACCTTGCGATGCAAAGTTTTTATGCCGGTGCTTTTTATTACATCGGCCCCGCATTTATGGTCCTTCTGACAAAATCCAATATCATCTGGATAGCTGGTTTTTCTTTGATATTTTTTCCCGAAGAAAGGCCGCTGGCCAAAAGCAAACGTTTCTGGCTCGGTCTGGCACTATCGGCAACGGGAGTACTGGGAGTTATGTATTTCAAGGAAGATTTCGCCACAGTCAGGACGATGACCGGTATTATCCTGGCTCTTTCAATGTCCGTTATGTGGGCGGTCTATACATTATCCGTAAGAATCGTATTTAAGGATATCGATTCCCGTCAGGGATTCTCAGTTATAAGCATATACACAATGACGGGACTTTTTATCCTTACAATTTTGTTCGGTAATGTGACAGATTGTATGCACATAGGTTTTTGGCAATGGATTTGCGTGGTAGTTTCCGGTATTATAGGCTTGGCATTGGGACATGTCCTTTACTACGTAGCGATACAGCGTATAGGGGCAACAATACCTTCGTTAGTGATACTGGCACAGCCGTTCATTGTCCTTGCGATTTCATACTTTATTTTTTCCGAATCTTTAAATCTTATTCAACTACTTTTCGGTGCTGTACTTCTGGCAGGCTCGGCTCTCGCAATCTGGGCACAACAGTATCTTAAAAAAATATAAATAGAGCCGTTTAGTCACCAATATTCACAAATATTCCAATTTTTCACAAAAAACCTGTAACTTTTACCTTCGAAATCCGTCTTTATATAATATAGTTGTTGTCTTTTGCTCTAAAAACATTAATATACAGCAATAATCTATTGTCGAAACTTTAACACTTAAGGTCAAGAAAGGGGAAATAACATGAAAAAGTCATTCTTAATTTTAATAATTATGTTTGGTTTTGGAATGGCCATATTATCCCCGGCCCGCAATGTAAATGCCCGGGAATCCCAACCCGCTCAGACATCCGCAACATCGGATACGGCAAAAACACCTGAATCACCACCGGATGCGATAGTTTTTGACATGAAATATTACCCCCTTAGCGGCGGAAAAGATGAACTGCGTTATAACTCATACTGGGGATTTGGCAGTCGTCCGGGTGATTCTCCATTTATCAAAGAATTGAAAAAGAATCAAAAAGAGCTTACAACCGTATATAATCAATTTTTCAAAGGTGCGGAGTGGTCCGCCGTTGAAATCAAAGACAAGAAACCCGTGGCATTTTATTTCGACCTTAATGCCGACGGCAAAGTGTCGGATAATGAAAAAATCCTGCCGGTCAATACTGAACAACGTTCGAGCAGGACAACGACCGAATTCGTGACACCCGATTTTACGATAAAAACAGAAGATAATCGTAAAGTGCCGTTTCGTGCATTACTGCATGTCCGAACATATAACAATCGTTCGAACCTGAATTTCATGTGGAGTCCTTCGTGTGTCCTGGAAGGGACGTCAACAATCGACGGGCAATCGACAAAACTGATTCTTTTCACAAGCGGATTTGACGGTTCATTCGACCGATTCGGCAGGTGCTCTTATTATCTTAATAAAAGCGAAGAGAATATCGGCAGAAATATACCCAGACAAACATTAAGCAGCATAATCAATTGCAACGGACAGTTCTACAATTTAAAACTTAACGGCTCTCACGAAGAAGGCAAAACAATCCGTGCCGTGATGGAAAAGTACACCGGCACAACGGGAAAACTGACAACAAAGCTGGCCGGAAACACAGACCTTAAAACGAAATTAACCAGCGCGAGTCTTATCGGCAGCAAAGACATAACCATCTACTTCAATATCTCAGGAGAACAGACTGAAT
>CAYVXS010000460.1:0-3171 GCA_964454885.1 uncultured Pirellulales bacterium | reverse complement strand
CCGTGGGATGAAAAGGAAGTCACATTCCGGGACAGGTTGTTCGTCAAGGACCATGTCACGAGCTTTTTTCACATACCACTGAACTTCGGCAAAGTGATGGTCCGGAACATGGAAAAAATCAAAGCGGCCGACGCTCTCGAACCGGAGCCGGTAATGCTTTCGGATGAGAAATCGCTCTGGGGGGCGGATATTTATATCGCCGTATCCAAAGATGTGCCGACAGCGGAGATGGTAAAAATATCCGGGACATTTTTAACGAAAGTCTTCGAAGGGCCGTATAAGGACATCAGGATCTGGATTGAAGAAATGAAGGCATATCTCGAATCAAAGGCGGCAAAAATGAAAAAGATGTACTTTTTCTATACGACCTGCCCGAAATGTGCCGAATATTACGGCAAAAATTACGTGGTCATCCTTGCGCAAGTTTGATGGAGTGAAATATTATGCCCGGTGATTCTGCAACCGCGATAACGATACTGTTTATTATTTTCGCCGCCGGTCTCGGTGCTTTTATCAGGAAAAGGAGCAGGGACAAGTGCCTTCGGGACTTCGAGCGGAACATGGTGACATTAGAGGACGTATCCGGCAAGACCGTCTGGGGGAAACTGCGGGTGGAAAATACCGGCCTGGAATTTGTCTATAAAGACAAACAGAAAGACACCGACGGACACGAAGAGGCAAGCTATATTCTCTATAAATACGAGTTCCCGAATATACAGGCGGTGATTCGTTTTCTCGATGAGCTCGATGAAAATCACAGGAAAGAAAGGCAGGAAGAATTAGAGAGGACGTATCATCCCGAATGGCCTCGAAGGTTTAAAAGAAAGACATTGAACGTTTTCCGAACGATTCGTGACTCGGTCGTGGAGATTATCAATCTGCTTATCAGCCAGGCCAAAAAAGCCACACCTGCCGGCAAGGTGCTTAGCTCCCAGGATAAATATGTCAACCAGATGAAGCAGGAATTAGTAGGCTCGGTGGGGGCATCTTTCGAGCCTTTGCTCGAGCGATATATCGGCCGCAGGGTCGTGCTCGAGATGATAAAAGGCGATAAGGTGCTGGAATATTGTGGAGTGCTGAAAGATTATACTGCGGAATTTATCGAAATCATGGACGTAGATTACAGTATTAAAAGTGATGACCCGGCCCGCAGGGCCGACCTTGTTGTCCCCCGCAAGCTCGGCCTTATCAGGCACCTTGGAGAATAATAACTTAGGGAGAAATGTTTTCCGGTTAAAAGGTGATTTTGAAGTCTTTATATCGCGGATCGGGGGGTAGCTCTTCGATCTGTTTTTCTCTGATATAACCGTTGAAAGATTCCTCGATATTTTTTATGCAGTCATCGACATCCTCGGCGTAGCCCTGGGCGAGCATCTCGACTGAGCCGTCCGGTAGGTTACGGACATATCCCTTTAGCTGGTTGAGCCTGGCAATCCTGTGGGCGGTGAATCTGAAACCGACACCCTGAACTCTGCCTGTGAAAATTACATGTTTTGCAATCATATTTCGTTTCCAGCTTCCCGTATCACAATTTAACAAAAAATGCCGGAATACATATATTATGATAATATGAAACGGTTTTTTATACAAGAGAGCAGTTATACAGGAAATAAAGATTCACTGAATGCTGTATGTTATGTATAATCCGACGATTTACAATAGTGATTGATTATGGCGAAAAAGACACAGGAACAAATCGAACGGGAAGAGCAGATATACCAGCTATCCACGCTGGTCGCGGGTGAATTCTCGCTCCAGGAAGTGCTGGACAGGCTCGCCGAGGCCGCGGTCAAGATTGTCGGCGTCAAGGCGTGCTCTATCCGGCTGCTGGACGAGGATGCCAGCGATTTGGTCATGCGCAGCACTTACGGGCTAAGTGAGGAATACCGGAACAAAGGTCCTGTTCTGAAAGATGATCCTGTGGTAAAAGCGGCTTTCTCGGGTGAAGCGGTGGTCCTGGACGATATGCGGGTTGACGGCAGGGTTAAATACAAGGAGGCAACGATAAGGGAAGGACTTGTCAGCCAGCTTACGGTTGCGATGAACTTTAAGGGAAAAGCGATAGGCGTGCTTCGGCTGTACAGTCCAAAACCCAAACGATTTTACGAAGACGACATAAATCTTGCTCGTGCGGTTGCTTCGCAGTGTGCGGTGGCAATAACGAACGCCAGGCTGTATTCCAGGGCGATTGAAGGCGCGCGAATGGCCGAGCAGATGAGACTGGCCGGACTTATTCAACGCAAGATGATCCCGGAAAAAGCACCCAGTATTGCCGGGCTGGATATAGCGGCGACATATATCCCCTGCTATGACGTAGGCGGTGACTTTTACGACTTTTTGCAGTTGGATGAAAACCGAATTGTAGTGGCGATAGCCGACGTAATGGGCAAGGGGATGCCTGCGGCTTTGATGATGAGCTGTTTTAGAAGTACGGTGCGCGCCTATGTAGAGATTGAGGATGCCGGTAAAACCGTTCGGGGAGTTATCGATAAGCTTAATAAAATGAAGTGCAGGGAGTGCACCGGCGGGGAATTTATAACGTTCTTCTATGCCGTGATAGATACCAAAGAAAAGAACATCACTTATTGTAATTGCGGACATGAGCCGGCGGTTTTGATAAGGGCCGGCCGGACCACGGACCTGGAAAAAGGCGGGCTCGTGCTCGGGGTCGATCCGAAGGCCGAGTATGAGATAGAGACAGTCGATCTGGGAGATGGTGATTGTCTGCTTTTTTATACCGACGGTTTGATCGATGCAGCCGACTTTGACGGCGATCTGTGGGGCAAGGAGAACCTTTTGAAAACAGCGAAAGAGTTTGCCTGCTGTTCGGCAGAACAGATGATCAGGAACATCCTTCTTTACAGAAGACGGTTTGTCGGCCTGGCCAATCAGCTCGACGATATCAGCGTCATTACAGTAAAGGTTGGTAAAGAAAATCAACAATGCGATTGCGAAAGGCACAGTTAAGGAAATCATCCCGGCTCACCGGGATTCCTCTATTAGATTTCTTATTTTGAATATTTGAACTGATATTCTATGGCGGAACTGATAATCACGATTGACGGACCGGCGGCGAGTGGAAAAAGTACCGCGGCCCGGTTGTTGGCCGGGAAACTCGGAGCAAGCTTTCTCGATACGGGCGCGATGTATAGAGCAGTTACTTTCGCTGCA
>CAYVXS010000459.1:0-3173 GCA_964454885.1 uncultured Pirellulales bacterium | reverse complement strand
GCGCGCTAAAAGAGCTTTGCAGAAGGAGCTTTCGCGTAATGGTTTTGGCAAAGGTTCTCTGCTGGCTGCTCTTGTACTGTTTGGAAAGATGACAGCCCCGAGCGAAGCTGCGGCCGCACATATTTCGGTCACCGCTGCAACGGTTAATGCGGGTCTTTTGGCAGGTGTTGTCGGCTTAGCGACAACAAAAACCGCCATAGTATTGACAACCGCAGGCGCTTTAACCGTCGGCACTGTCGCCGTCAAAACAATCTCACCGAAGCATGGTCTCGAAGGTCCTCATCCCCCTATGACAATCACCAGAGATATAGGAATGGTCAATAGCGGTAACCAGGAATATCGATACTATTTCCCGCTCGGTCCGTCGGAACCATTAATGTTAAGGGCGCAGTCCGGCTCTATGGAGGATGGTTCTTACTGGCAAATATTGCAAAACCATCGTGGGAATTATTATTTCCATGACAACAAGGTTTATATTAACAACTATCGAATGTATGCCAATGACCTGAGTGTCATCAAGATGCCCACGGATGATCCCAAGCTGACTGATTTTATCTGCAAGGTCGAGGGAAGTACGAACACAATCGGTTCGATTTCTGCGAGAGGAAAAGGATTACTTGTTATTGCCGCTCGGGACGAATCGGCAAACGGCAACCGGCCGTGGGGTATCCGTCATTACAATGTTTTAGATGAGGATTATTTCCAGGCCGACTGGCCGACGACGGCCAAGGTTATTGATAATCGTGACCAGATGCACAAGCGAGGCTGGACTTATTTCAGAGTTTCCGGGCAGATTAACGGCCGGACTGTTTCCGGCTCGGGCAGAATACCGTTTGTGTATTTGGACAGTATGCAGAATAGTCCGTGGCTGAAGTTGCAGGTTGGACCGTTAACGATAGTCGATACGTATGATAGTGCTTATACGTACCGTTCTCCGCAGGTTCCGCTGGGAGTGTACAAAGGCGGAAGCTTCTTCAAAGGATTAGGCCGTCCATGGATGGGACTGCATACGATTGATACGGTTCGCCGTGATGCGGCGGAGCAGAGAATCGTGTTTGATACGAAACATACATCGGGCAGCCAGTATGCAACGGTCGAGCTGTCTCAGGGTAATATAAAGATCGAATATACTATCGATCTGGATAAAGATGTAATCGATGAAATAACATTCTCGAATGAGCAGGGTAACATAGGTAATTTGAAATTCGAGTATTTGGAGTCTATTGAAGATATTGGTAATGAGTTCGTAGCTCCGAAAAGACCGGGACAACAAACAATCGCAAGAAACAGCTCCGGTCCATTGTGGCTTACACAACTGTTGGAGGATTCACTCAAGTAGTTCGGAAGATTGTTCATGTGAAATATTCCTTTAGGCAAGGAGGAAGGTGTTAATGGACATTAGATAATCTCTTAAGGTTGTTGTTCATTAGTAAAAGATTCTTTGGATGGGTGGGCACTCACGAACCAGGGGCAACAGAGATGAAAACGCCGGGAACAAATTGGTTTTGGATTGCTGCCGCTTTTTTTGCGGGTGCCATAGTTTGCCTGATACCCCAAAAAGCCCGGGCTGAGTGGTCTTTCGAATACCAGTATCAGGACAGGTTCATTACTCAAGAAGCCGAAGAACAAGACAGTTATGCTCATTCTATTTTCTGGCCTCAGGGGGCATATCCTCCGTCGGAGGAAGCATATCTGTTTTATTTTAACAGCCAGGGATTTAAGGAATTGGGCTTTGGAGATTATAACGACGACCCGGCTTTCCTGGCTTATTGCTTTCCGATTAATTCCGCAAATCTTAGGGGTGCACTTCATGGGGAACTGTGGATTGATGTACGGTTTGCCTATAGGACCGATATAGCATCAGGTTATTTGCAGTATCAGCTTTCGTCCGATGGTGTCAACTGGTCAGGCCCGGTACAGTTGGGATCTGGCAGAAATAGCATTCCGATAGAATCGATCAGGGGGACATGTTATGTAAGATTTTGGGGAACCAAAGTTTTGATCGATAATTTGAATGTGAATTTAGAGTCGTATCCCGCTACAAGAAAAGTACCGGGGGATTACAGCACCATTCAGCAGGCAATTAACGCTTCGAGTAAGGGAGATGTTATAGAAGTCGCTCCGGGTACATATAGTGGTTCTGGAAACTGGGATATTGATTTTCGTGGCAAAGCTGTAACCTTGCGCACCGAAGCAGGTCCGGAATACACGACTATTAATTGCTCCGAGGGTCACAGGGGCTTTTATTTTTTCCGTGGAGAAGGGCCTGACTCCATTGTGCGCGGCTTTACAATAAAGGGTGCCGTTATTCCCGGTACGGATATTCCTTCTGATTCCGGTAGCTGGAGCCCGAGTTCCACGCATCCGATCGGTGGCGGGATTTATTGCGAATTCAGCGGTCCGACTATTATTGATTGTGTGATAAAAGATTGTTCGACAGAGCTGGGTGGGGGGGTCGGCTCTGTCGGTGGAGAACCTGTAATTATTGATTGTGTGATCGAAGAGTGCCATGCCGGTGGTCAGGGTCTCGCCGAATCAGGCGGATATGGGGCCGGTATTGGTTTAATCAGAGGCTCCGATGCCAGGATAATAAACTCGAAGATTACCCGAAATGTCGGTTACTACAACTCTCGCGGTGCGGGACTATATTGCTGGCACAGCTCGGCAAGACTGACAAACTGCGATATTTCATATAATTACGCACAGGGAAATATCGAAGGTGGCGGCCTGTACGGCGGAGATTCTTCGTCCAATCTTGTATTGGAGCGGTGCATAATCTCACATAATACCGCCGAAGCCGGCGGCGGTATCTTCGCCTATGCAGGTGACGTGAGCGTGACAAACTCTACAATTTCCGACAATGAATTGTCCGGATCTTCTGCGTCCAAAGGCGGGGGAATCCATTCTCAGAACGGTGACGTCGAAGTTAGTAATAGTATTGTCTGGGGGAACGAAGGTACGGCTGTATGGCGAGATTCAGCCTCGTACGTATCCGTTTTATATTCGGATATAGAAGGTGGTTTTTCCGGGCAGGATAATATCAACGAAAATCCCATGTTTGCATCGGCGTCTTCGGGAGATTATCACCTCCAGTCGGTTTTGGGCCGCTATGACCAGGACCGGGATGACTGGTACGCAGATTATAATCACAGTCCCTGTATCGACGCCGGCGA
>CAYVXS010000458.1:0-3176 GCA_964454885.1 uncultured Pirellulales bacterium | reverse complement strand
GCTGCTCTAATTCTATCGCCTTTTCCTCGGCACTGAGAGCCTGTGTTTCGTACTCTTTCAGCTCCTCGGTGATATATCGTTCGGCGTTTTTGATTGTCTGCTTGCGGATATAATCGGCGGGGACTTTGTCGGCGGCCGAATGATTGACTTCGATATAGTAACCGAAGACTTTGTTGAATCCGATTTTCAGATTTGCAATGCCGGTCCGCTCGATTTGATTTTTCTGGAAGTTTTTCAGCCATGTCCGGCCGTCTCGGGAAATCGACCTTAGCCGGTCAAGCTCTTCGGAAAAACCAGTTCTTATCACGCCGCCGTCGCGCAGGTGCGAGGGCGGCTCCGGTTCGATTGCGGCTTCGAGTAAATCCGCCAACTCGTCCATACTATCGCACCGGCCGGACAAATGTACAAACAAGTCACATCGAAACTGACCTAAGATTTTTTGCAAGTTTGGTATCTGCCGAAGCGTTCCTGCAAGAGAGACTAAGTCGCGCGGGGTTGCCCTGAATGTGCTTATACGGGCGGCAATTCGTTCTGTGTCGGATATATTCGCCAGCAGTCTGCGAACTTCCGCCGATTCGGTCTCGGAATCTTTCGCTTCTTCGACGGCATCCTGACGTTGCTCGATGGCTTTTATATCGCAAAGCGGCATGCACAGCCAGTTCCGGAACAACCTGCCCCCCATGCCGGTTATTGTTTCATCGAGGCTCTCCAGCAGCGAGCCTTTGCTGCTCTCCGTGCGGATGGTCTGCAGGATTTCCAGGCTGCGCAAAGAGACCGGGTCGATCTGCAGATAGTCCCGCCGGTCGATTTTTTTCAGGTTCCTGATATGACCGAGCGTAGTTTTCTGAGTTTCGTTGAGGTATTCGATAATTGCCCCGGCCGGAGCAATCAGTACATCATCATCGTCGGTTATTCCGAAGCCTTCGAGAGTGGCCGTGCCGAAGTGCTTCAGCAGTCTCTGTCGCCCCTGGTAGGGATCGAAATACCATGCGGGACGTTCGGTTATGATGGCTTTGGTTAGCTGAGTAATGTCCCTTATCAGTTTTTTCGTCTCGGCCTCGAATAGTTCGCCTCGTCTGTCGGCAAGCAGGCACTCGGCAGGTGACAGTCGCAGCAGCTCATCGAGTAGTTTTTCCTCCGATAATTGCTGGATGAAAAAATGGCCGGTGGAAATATCCACCCAGCTTACTGTGGCCCGGCTTTTTGTCCCCAAGCCGACTGCACAGAGGAAATTGTCCTCTTTGGAATTCAATAAAATATCGTCGGTAAGAGTGCCAGGTGTGACGATTCGCACGACGTCACGTTTGACGACGCCTTTGGCTGTTTTTGGGTCTTCGACCTGCTCGCAGACGGCGACTTTATAGCCAGCCTGCAGCATTTTTTTCAGGTATCCTTCTACAGCGTGATATGGCACTCCTGCTAAAGGGATAGGATTGGTCCCTTTGTTCCGGCTGGTCAGGGTCAGGCCAAGTACCTTCGAGCAGGTTTTTGCGTCTTCGTAAAAGGTCTCGTAGAAATCGCCCATGCGAAAAAACAAAATGCAATCCGGATGCAGTTGTTTGAACTTATGAAACTGCTTCATCGCAGGCGTCAAATTTTGATTGGTTGGAGTCATGGATATGATTATACACAAACTCGGCCGTTTAACAACTCTGTTATGATGGAGGCGGCCTGCTCTTTCGATTTGAAGGTTGTAAGTTGCATGACGAGGTTTTCCTGTCTGTCCGTAAAGCAAACGGCGTTTTGCGGATTGAAGTCGGCTGCACCGGTGATTTGCAGGATTTTTTCAGCAAGTTTGTCGATTCCGTCACCGGTTTTGGCACTTATTTTTACCGTGTTCGATAGAAAGTCCGGCAGTTTGTCTGTATTGAATTTTGCGGGAAGGTCGGATTTATTGAGAACTGTTATCGTTTTTTTCTGGGCGAATTTTTGAAAGAATTGGTAGTCAAGTTTCTCTTGTTGACTGTTATCGAGAACAAGCAGAACCAAATCCGCCTGCTCCAGAGTTTCAATTGCTTTTTGTTGGGCGGTTTTTTCGATATTGTCCGGAGCATCCGAGGAATTTTCATTCAGGCCAGCTGTGTCTGTCAATTCCAGTGACACCGAATCGATTAGGCACTCGGCCGTGACCCAGTCTCGTGTTGTGCCGCTTATGTCGGTGACTATCGATTTTTGCCGGCCGGCCAGACAATTCAGCAGCGAGCTTTTTCCGCTGTTGGGTGGGCCTGTAAGGACGGCTGTGCAGCCGTAAATAATAAGTTTCGCAGTCCGGCTTGTCTGTAATATCTCGGCTGCTTCGGTTTTAATCTTATCGGGATCAATATCGTCTAAGTTCTCCAGCCAGTCCTGAGCTATTTTGCTTAAACCAGAGTCGCTTTGATTTAAGACAATTTTTGTGCCTTGGAGTGTTTTGACCTTTGGCTGGGCCAATTTTGCTTCAATTGCAATTGTATTGTAGTTTTGTTCGGTCAGGATTTTTATTAGAAGCTGCTCGGCGGTCAGGATATGCACGCCGTTTCGCCGTAGCAGTTGCACAATCATTTCGACGAGAAGCGGATTGCCGTGACAGTTTATGGCGAAAGTCCGGGGATGCTCGCAGCCGATTGTCACCTGGTCGATTTTTTTATCGCCGTCGTGGATTGTCCCGAGCAGGATTTTGCCGGTCTCAAATTTTGACGGCTTCTTCCCCGCCGGCTGGAATATCTTACGAAAAACTTCCTCAGCCGAATCGCCGAAAACCTGTATCGTCGATATCGCTCCGGTCCCTTTACCTGTCATTACAGCCGCGTAACAATCCATAACGATTCTCATATTATTGTGAATGATGACCAAACAAAGATTTCAATTTTTGCTCAATGCCCTTTGCAAACTGGGAGAAGGGTTTATTCAAAAATATCGCCGGCGCATTGATTATCCAGCTTGATATCGAACCGTAAAGGCAGAGCCTGATAATTGACCAGGGACCGACTATTCTGTTAGACAATAACAGAAGTACTGTCAATACGACAGGGATCAAACATGCGAAAAGAAGGATAATTCTTTTGGTTTTCGTGATATTTGAGTGGAAGACTGACATAAGTCCCAGGAAAAATCCTGATTGACCGGAGAATAGAATTAAACTTATAAGTAAAAGTTCGTCGTCGAACATTATATTTTCTATCACTTTGTTTTATTTT
>CAYVXS010000457.1:0-3178 GCA_964454885.1 uncultured Pirellulales bacterium | reverse complement strand
GAACTCGAAGACAAACCCTACTATGATCTACAACCCTTAACCCTAATACGAGTTGAATCCCTTGAGAACTAATTGGCGCCTCGATATACAAAAGGAAATCTCAAAGAATACTAAGCCAATCATTATCGTCTCTGACCCGGACCACCTCCTCGGCATCCTGCCGGTTACCCAGCAACCCGAATGAAGAAGCCAGCGATGCAGGTACCGTGGCCTCTCCTGACTCTGAAATACGGGTTAACGATAGCCAGAATACCGTAAGTACCGAGACCACTCCGAATACAAGGAATAATAATTTCCAGTCACCGAACTTCGCTGCAAAGCACACTGCCAGAGGTGCCCCTATCATTGAACCAATCGCTTTTACGAACTGTGAAAAACTGAGGAAACTGGAAGCCCTGTTCCCGGGAACAACAGCAACCAGCAGAGGATTGGCAGAGACCTGGACAATGGTATTTCCAATGCCAAGGAATGCAAATCCTACCAGGACCGATATAAACGAATAAATAAAGAATGGTATGAAAAGTCCCAGGGCAGTAATGGCCATACCGATATTCAGAATCAGCAGCCATTTGACAACCGGGGTCAGTCGTGGAAAATTCAGCCGCATCTGTGGTGTGTAGCGCTGCTGGGATTGGAAATCCGCCTGGGTGTAATCTCTGTCGTATAGTCCCATATATTTACATTTCTATTCTAACAAAATAATAAAATTACCTATCACTATTATATCGTCAATTCAGGGGAAATGTTCAACTTAAAAAGGCTTCAAAGCTCATGAGTTCCGTATTTTTAATTCGAATTTCCAGAAAACGAGCATTAAAGCCGCACCGAGCATGACCATATAGATAGCGATATTCTGGGATACGGTACCGCCTTTGTAAACCGCCCACCAGGCATATTCGAAGGGGTTATCATCACGAAGATATTCTATAAAAAACCGGGTAACACCATAGAGTATTAATGCCAGTGAAAATATGGCGCCGGGTTGGGTGAGAAGTTTATTTTTTCCACCGGAGCCGGGATTCCTTAGAGACCTTAACCAAAAAAGATAAAGAATAAAACATAAAATAGCGGCATTTGCGGATGAAAACAACTGGGTCGGATATACGGGCAGACATCGATATTTGCCTTGAGTTACTTCGAATTTTTGTGCCGGGTTTAACTCATCAAATGGTTTCGGATATTTGTGGCCTGTATCGTCGATGTAGATGCAATAATCGTCGGGAAGCATCAACTGCGGCTCGGGCCGGTTTCTTTTTAAGTTCGGATTTATCTGGCTGTTGTACGCATACGAATTATATGGGAAGCGGACCGCACATGGCGCCCGCGACGGTTTTCCGAAGCCGCAGCCGTTCAGGAAACATCCGATTCTACCGAATGCGAGTCCCAGCATCAGGCCGATAGCCAATATATCGAGGTAACGGCGAATCGGTTGCTTTTTATGCCACAGGTAAAAAACAATAACCGGGACCGCCAAAATAACACCGCCGTAAAATTCCAGACCTCCCCGCCATGTCGCAAAGACGGAGGGAAAATTCCCCCGAAACTGGCTGATATGATGAATCACATAGAATGCGCGGGCCCCCGCCACCCCGGCAATCAGGCAATACAGGACAACATTGGTTATCACACAGGGGTCGGATGAAATTCTTCGGCTGAGCCGCCTTATAAGGAGATACCCCGCAATAAAACCGATAACCGTCATCGGCCCGAAGCTGTAAATAGTATGATTAATAAAAGGTATCTTAAAAAGTTCGGGATGCATTTTGATTTCAGGTCATATTATCACAGTCCAATGAAGACAGGGAATATATATTCTATGTCACTATGACGATAATTACAATCGATATAGTATCGTAAACCGGGGCGAGATATTCAACAGAAAAATACGGCTCAGGCTTTTTGATTTGCCGGTTTAATGAATTGAAACACCACAATTAAAACGACACCGAGAACAGCCATATAAATAGCCAGGTTCTGCGAAACAGTACCGCCTTTATAAACCGCCCACCAGCCGTATTCAAAGGGATTGTCATCCCGCAAATCTTCTATAATAAAACGCATTATGCCGTATAGGATGAGCATAAGACTGAATGTGCTGCCGGGGCTGGTCAGAAATCTGCTGTCTGATTTTTGTGTTCTGAACCAGAAAAGGTAGAGAATCAGGCACAGAAATGCCGCGCCGGCCGACGAATATAACTGAGTCGGATGAACGGGCAGGCATCGATATTTTCCTTCGAGAACTTCCGATTGCTGATTTGTCGAGAGCTCATTGAACGGTTTTAGATATCCGTGACCTGTATCGTCGATGTAGGTAAAATAATAGACGGGCAATTTTAATTGCGGCTCGGAACGATTCCTTTTTAAATCCGGGTTGACCTGGCTGTTGTATGGGTATGAATCATAGGGGAAACGGACCGCACATGGTGAGTCGGTGGGTTTTCCGTAACAGCAGCCGTTGAGAAAGCAGCCGATTCTTCCGAAAACAAGAGCAGCCATCAAACCGATAGCCAAAACATCGAGATAACGGCGGATTGGCAGTTTATGATATATCATATATATGAGTATTACCGCCACTGCAACGACGACTCCGCCTAAAAGTTCGAGACCGCCCTGCCAGATGCGGAAAATGTCAAGAAAGTTATCCTGATACTTTTGCCAGTAGTGAATCACATAAAACGCCCGCGCTCCTATGACTCCGCCTATAAGTGCGTACAGAGCGGCGTTGGTTATATGTTGGGGATCGGTTTTGAAGTTTCGGCTCAGAAATCTTATCAGCGTTATAGCTACAAGAAAGCCGACAACCAGCATCGGACCATAGGTGCTGATAGGCCAGTTGATAATAGGTATCTCGAAAAGTTTCGGATGCATCCTGTTAATCGATCATTGCCAAAGAAATTCCGCAAAAAAGTGCGGATTAAAAAAATACCGGTAACTATACCTGTTTTTTTATCCTGTTGTTTTCGTCGAGCACTACTACTTTCGGTTTATGTTCTTTGGCCTCCTCGGGACTGAATAAGCCGAAGCCGATAATAATTATCCGGTCTTTCAGCTTAATCAATTGTGCTGCGGCACCGAGAATTATAATTTTGCCGGAATTTGCTTCTGCGGGAACAACGTATGTTTCCAGTCTGTTGCCGTTGTTTATGTCGGCGATCAAGACAGACTCGTAAGGTAAAAT
>CAYVXS010000456.1:0-3178 GCA_964454885.1 uncultured Pirellulales bacterium | reverse complement strand
TTTACTGTATGTTTCCAAAGTAAAATCGGCGGTAACTTCAGGAACAAATGTCTGTGCGGGTAATTCGGCGTTCCATTCGAATTGGTCCTGGATCCTTATCCTTGGCCCATCATCTTCGAGCCATTCGAATTCTATCTTTACGGGAAGATTAGTCTCGGGGTCGAACCATAAACGATGTATGCTCGTATCGGGATTTGTGCCGTATTTTTTGGAGCTAAGCTCGATTCCGAAACATCTGATGCCTTCTACATCCTGGTCCTCGAAAAATCTGTCTGCCTTGTCGAACCAGTTCAGAAGGAAAGTGATGCGGTCCATTGGATTGTCCGGATGTGAAGTGCTGCCGTACGTAGTTTCCCTGTAAGAGCGTCCGGGATAGTTTACGACTGTCTGAATCAGTTTGAAATTTTTGTCATTGAAGTCGAGACTTGTTTGGCCCCAATCGTTTTTGTCTGTGTTATACCATTCTGTTCTTTGGAGCTTTCCCAGGAAATGTATGTCTTCTCGCCAGTCGTATCTTGAAAGGGCGATGTCTCTCTGCTCGTAATATTTCCATGTTCCATCCTGCAAAGTTCCAATGCGTTGCCGATAAGCAGCGTTTTCGACGGATTTTATTGCGATTGTCACTGCTTCTTTATAACCTGCGGGCACATCCGCATAAATCATCTGTCCTTTTTCCTGCTCTATTTTAGCTTTTTGAATATCGGATGGTTCGGCGTTGATGAAACCATCCGGGATTTCCGGCTCGAACATATCAGCAGGGACCTGTGCGTAATATTCGAACTGGTCCTGTATGTTTGTCATTGTTGTCCCCGGCCAGTCTGTTATCGGCCACCCGTGCATTTCTATACGAACCGGCAGCTTTGTTACGACATCGAACCAGATACGGTCGATCTGTCCTGTGTGTCCTGTCGGATTGTCTGCAAATTTGTCGGTGTCGATTTCAAAGCCAACGCATTCGTGGCCGTCGAATACCTCCGTATCGAGTATTCGGTCGGCCTTATCCAGCATACCGACATAGGATCGCAGCCTTTCCACAGGGTCGCGTTCGTATGCAGCGCCCTGTAGTATTCTTATTGTGTAACACTTATACTCGAATGATATACTATACGTTATCAGGTCGTTCCCGTCGGGTAGCATGTAGGTGACATTTTGCAGTACGCTATCAGGATTACTGTCACCAAAGGTGTCCTCATCGGTATTTTCGTAGTATCTTTCTTTGCGTGCTTTATTTGCGGCTTCATAATTCCTGCGCCATGTTCCGGATACATGTGTCGAGCCATATTGACTTACAAAAACCGACTGCTCTCGATAGACAAGAGCTTCGATTTTGTCCAGCCCGGCCATAATTTCCTGTCCCCAGGCCGCCGGCGGGCCAAGCCACCATTGCCCGTTCCGGGAATTACTGTCGGGCCAGAAAGTTATCCCGCCTAATACAACTATCACTATTACCGCTGCGGCGGCGAATTTAATTGTTCTGCTGTACATAATTGTTCTCCATATTGATTCCGGGTGAATATCTACCCGGGAAGTTTGTTGTTTTGTTTTTTCCTGTTCGACGATTCGAAGAATCGACTGTTTGGCCGATTCACAAGTTTGCTCGTCAATCGACGATTGCCTTATGAGTTCGGTATGTTCGAGCAGAGCTTCGAGCCGTTTTATTTCGCCGCTGCATTCGGAGCATTTTTCAAGGTGTGCCCGTACTTCGCAAGCTCGCTCCCTCGACAAATCACCGAGAATGAATTCGGTCAACAGTTCACTTATTTTTTTATGTTCGTTCATAATGCACCTGTATTATTTTGTAAGATAGTCACTAAGCTGCCGGGCTAATTGTTTGGCCGCTCGATGAAGGTGAACTCTCACGGTTTTTTGAGAACAACCGAGAAGCTCGGCGATTTTGTCATTTCCCAGACCTTCGATTCTCGATAATACGAAAACCTGGGCTTGGCGTTTCGGTAGCTTCGCAAGATAGCCGGCTAATTTCCCCTGCAGCTCGGCGACTCTCAAATTTTCATCCGGATTGGATATGTTCGCGAGAGCTTCGGGCTGCTGCCTGATAATTTGGCCGGTTCTTGATTTTTTGGCAAAGCGAATCGCCGATCGTATTGTAGCCCTATAGAGATATGCGTTCCAGTTTGTGCGGCCGTTGTATTTATGCCATCGTCGCCATATTTCAAGAAAAACTTCCTGATGAACATCCTGAGCCTGCTGAGTGTCGCCCAGTATTCGTGCGGCTGTTCTCAGAACTACACTGCTGTAGTTGTCGATTAGCTCGTTAAAACTTATTTTCTGCACTTCTTATTCCTGTAGTTTTCGGTTGTGCACAACTTCTGTTTAACCGGTCGCATATCCGCCATTATAGAGGCTCCGGATTAAAATGCGTTTACAAAAAAAAACGAAAGAATAACGGGCAAAACTGGAAAAAGCGAAAATTTATATTTTTTTCTATTTGTCATAAATCGACACATCCTGCGATTTTATTGGACATTTATCACTGCGCAACGAGTAATTCCTCGTTTAAAGCTATATATAGTAATTACCCGGGGATTATTCATATATATAGTATTGGTGGTTATAGGACAGAAGATCTGGCAGCGGGTCGGTCGGTTAAAGAAAAAATGTTCTCTGTGTCGATATTGCACAGGTTAATTGATGCCCCTGTGTCTTTTGATCGAAGGCAAGAGTTTGAGTGGGTGTACTGAGTAATTTTTTACCAGTTTTGAAGGATGTGGAAGTATGGACAAACGGGAGTTGATAGACTACATTTGCAAAATCAACAGGACAGCCAAGCCGGAATTTCTCGCTACTTTCTCGGAAGATGAGCTTAATGACTACCTCGAACATTTGATGGAGCTGGATTTGGAAGAGCTGGTTGTCTGCAGTTAGTCGGTGCACAAGAGCATAAGGGCACAGGAGTACAGGAACTTATGACTTATGCACGTGTGATTAGTGCACTTGTTTTGAAGGGTGAAAAAGAATATCCTCTATTGTAGATCATCCATAGTGTCAAGTCCGGTTATTGAATTGGTTAATCTTTCCGCTGCGTTTTGACCGGCGGGGGTGTTGTTGGGTTCAGTCGTTTCATTTCCTTCGGATTGAGGTCTTTGCTGCGTCTGGTCTTGTTGCCCCGGGGCTTCGGTGTTTGCGGGGGGGTTGTTATCATGTCTTTGATTTCCCTGGT
>CAYVXS010000455.1:0-3182 GCA_964454885.1 uncultured Pirellulales bacterium | reverse complement strand
TTTAGGATTGATAAGATATAAGCTGTTATGCGGCTTGTTCGGCTCGGTTAATTCGTGTGTGCTGCCTAATGCAATCCATATTTTTAATTCGGCCGCAATGGACATAATTTTTTGTGTTTCTTCTTTAAGCATGTCCCAGTCGTATCCGTCGAAGTTCGGGAAATCCGTACCGACATAGCCGCTGAGTGCACACTCTGAAAAGTGAACAATATCCGCCCCGGCCTGGCTCGCTTTGCGGATGTAGCGGCAAATACTCCGCGAGTTTTGCTTGACCGAGCGTCCCACCGCGAACTGACATGTTGCAATTTTCAATATGCCTTTTGTCACCATTGTCTCTATATAAGGCCCATTGTCTCATCGAGGTTGAAGATGATGTTCATATTCTGAATTGCCTGACCGGATGCGCCTTTGACCAGATTGTCTATCGCGGAAAAGCTCACGATTTTTCCCTTAACGAAGGTCGGAAATACATGGCAATAATTCGTTCCCGCAACATCCTTGACGGCGGGGGCATTATTGCATATCCGGACAAATGGTTCACCGGAGTAAAAATCGCTGTAGAGCCGGATTAACTGGTCGTTACTGATTTTCCCTTTCGGTTGACAATAAACCGACGAGAGAATTCCCCTGTCGAACGGTCCTGCATGCGGCTGGAACAGTACGGTGACCTTCTCACCGGCCATGTCACTTGCGATTTGCTCGATTTCCGGCATGTGGCGATGAGTTCCAATTCCGTAAGGGAAAAGATTTTCGTTCATATTCGGGAAATGAAACTTGGCCGAAGGCTTGTTTCCCGCTCCCGAAACACCTGTTACGGCATTAACAATCACCGAATCTGTTTCGATCAAGCCCTCTTTCAGCAATGGTGCAATTGCAAGCGTCGCTCCCGTCGGATAGCAGCCGGGATTGGCTACGAGTTTCGCTCCTTTAATCTGTTCTCGAAAAAGCTCAGGCAGACCGAACACGGCGTGTTTGAGATTTTCGGTGTCGGTGTGCTTTACGTAGTACTTTTCATAAACCGCAATGTCTTTGAGCCGATAGTCGGCGCTGAAATCGATTACTTTTAAACCAGCGTTCAGAAGCTTCGGTACAAATCCCATCGAGACTTTATGCGGCAGGCAGCACAACGCGACATCCGCCAGATTCGAGAGTTTGTCCAGATCCAGAGGCTCGATTTGCATAGGGCATCGGCCTTTGAACTGCGGGAACACATCTTCGACGGCTCCGCATTCTTCCGGCAGGGCGGTCAGATAAGTTAGTTCCGCTTCGTTGTGGCCTATAATAATCTTTATCGACTCGGCTCCGGTATATCCGCTTGCTCCGATTATCGCAACTCGTATCATATAAAACCTCTGATAAAAAAAGCCGCCAAGATTTTCTCTCAGCGGCTATTGTAATCAACTGAAAATAAATTTGCAAATTAACGCTTCGAGAACTGGAATCTTCTCCTTGCACCTGCCCGGCCGGGCTTTTTCCTCTCGACCATCCTCGGATCACGGGTCAAATGACCGCCGTCACGCAGGGCCGGAATAAAGCTGTCGTCATAGCTTCTTAATGCCCTGGCAACTCCCAGTAGTGACGCACCGGCCTGCCCTGTAATTCCGCCGCCTTTGACATTGATGAAGACGTCGAATGATTTTTCCGCCCCGACTGTTTTCAAAGGCGCCACAACGGCTTTTCTGTCCTGCTCGCGTGGAAAGTATTCATCGAGCGGTTTTTTATTGACGAGCATCTTGCCGTCGCCGGGTTTGATTCGGACCCGGGCGATGGCACTTTTTCTTCTGCCTGTTCCCCACCAAAATCCGCTTTTTGGCTCACTTGCCGGCTTTGATATTTTTTTCGTTTGTTCGCCGATATTTACTTCAGGCTTATTTGTTTCAATATCTGTCATAATATATATTCTTTATTAAAATAATTCTATCTTCTCAGGTTGCTGGGCCTGATGATTGTGTTCCGGGCCGCGATAAATTTTTAATTTTTTCAGCATTTCTCTGCCGAGGCTGTTCTTTGGTAGCATTCTCCTGACGGCTAACTCGATTACCTTTTCAGGTTTTTGTGCCAACATTTCGGCGAAACTGATGTATTTGTGCCCGCCCGGATGGTACGTATAATAGTCATATTCCTTCATTTGGGCCTTTTTTCCGGTCAGTTTTATCTTCTCAGCATTTATTACAATCACATAATCGCCGGTATCGATGTGCGGCGTATATGTAGGTTTGTTTTTGCCCATAAGTATAGGTGCGATTTTGGAAGCCATCCGGCCTAAAATCGCCCCTTCGGCGTCCACGAGCAGCCATTTCTGCTCGACCTGGTTTTTCTTTGCCATAAAACTCTTCATAGAAAGACTCTCTTTCATTACACAAAAACCAGCATTCTACTGGATTTAGAAATTCTGTCAATTTTTTTGTGGACAAAAATTCGAGATTTTCAGCTTTTACTAACCCCTAAGCTGCATTAAGGATAATCCCGGGAATCGGGTTCGTTTTTTCAACTTACCTTCCTTGTGTCTTGAGTCTGTTGTCTTGAGTCTTTGCAAATTGGGTTTGTTTTTTTAAAGCTCAAAACTCCAAAGACTGCCATATTTCTTGTAATCTTTTTATTTCAAAGAAGTTACACTAAATTACCCAATTTGAAATTGGCTTTGTTTTGCATTTTTTGCTTCTGGCTTCTGTCTCCTGGATTCTGAATTCTATCGTTAGGATTGGGTTTGTTTTTTCAACTTTTGTCGATTTGTAGAGAACGCTCGCCATCAGTTGAATCCCCACCGGGCAGGCCTGGTGGCTAAATATGGGATGTTTATTGTATGTTTTAATTCGCTTTGCCCCATTTTTTACACCGGCGTAGTATTACGATGCCGGATCCTTCATTATTCAATACTCAATATTTATTATTATATTCGTTATGTATTTTATCTAAAAACCGCCTTAATGAAATGATAATCCCTGTTTTCCGGAGAAAAATGTCCATGACTTGCCCCCCGTGGAAAATGTACCGGATACCCTTAAAAACAGTTTGTTTTAAGGATTGTATAAAAAAAGCTGCGTAATTACACGCAGCTTCTTTCCTTTTAGGATTTCCCATGATTACAGGGTTTTTTATTACATGTCCTGACAGGACATGTCACGGTCCCGGATTTGTAAACATGTATTGTCGCCGGTCCCTGCCTGTGGACATTCGAGGTC
>CAYVXS010000454.1:0-3185 GCA_964454885.1 uncultured Pirellulales bacterium | reverse complement strand
ATGGACTCCATGATTCTTTGCAGATTTTTCAATTTCTTTAATAAACCTTTGGTATCGTTTATTTGGTGGATTTTGATTTTCGAGAGTTAACAGCAACTGAACATCTGAAAACCTCTCTGCTATCATTGGAAGTGCTTTTATTAATCTTATATGGTTTTTGTGTTCACTCGGATGTGAAATATAAATCAGACGCGGCCGCTTCGACGACTCAATTGTTTCCTTTTTATGAGTACAAACCATCGTATTCGACTGTAATGTCCGGTACCCGCTTGGAATCACATGAATTCTATTGTTAAGAATTGGCTCAAGCTCTATCATACGCTGACGCATAGACTGTGTCTGAACGATAACCGCCTGGCTGGCTTTTGCTCCCTGGAGTATATGTCTTCTTAATGTGTGCAGTCTAAGGAATCTCTTGATTGTCCTGAAAGATAGCTCGCTATGAAACAGGGCGTTACGCTGTTGAACGTAGGCCACCTGTGGACAAACAGGTTTTGCCGGTGCCATATTGGCAAATGAAAATAGAATATCCGGCGATAACCGGTATAGTTGTTTTAATAATTCGTAATTGATCCAATTCAAACGTTTGAAGCTGCTGCCGTTATGTGTTGTTTGAATCGTTACATTCTCAGAGGCCGGTTTCAAATGAAATTCACGTTGATTAGAATCTACGAGGAAAACATGCCACTTCCAGTCAGGTCGTACTTTTGGCAACCAATGCATAAATTCGCTAAGCACAGCAGCTCCTCCATGTCCTCTTATACCCACTGCATCGATAACTATATGCATAAATTACTGTTTATTTTTCTTTGTGACATCGAAGCGACGATAAAAGAGCCGGCAGCAATGAATGTCTAAAACTTCGTTTGATATTCATATTTCATGACAAAAGCCAGGGGGCTTCCGGTCTTTTTACGCCCACATTCATGAAAGAGTAAGTCAACACATCATGTAGATAAGAGCCGACCGATGAGGCACATATACGTGGTGCGTACTTTTTTGCCTGCTTTTGCCATGATGATACTTGTCCAGGATTATCCAAAACACTTTGCATAGCCCCGGATAATGCCGAGACGTTATTAGCGGGGACAATGATTCCTGCACCGCTGACATTAACTAAATCGCAGGCACCTGTCCGGTCGGAAACAATTACTCCCAGGCCCGCTTCAATTGCTTCATTGACGACCATGCCCCATCCATCATGGCGGCTTGGGACAATACATACATCATATCCTTTTAGGCGAGATACAACTTCGCTGCTGTTCCATTTACCAATATATCGAATTGGCAGCTTATCAGAATCTATGAATGACTTTATATAGCCACCCAGCTCATGTCCTTCTCCAACAAGGTCCAGCCCCCATCCTTTGGAAGGCAACATACGTGTTGCTTCAAGAAGTAAATCACATCCTTTTCTTCGAATGAACTGGCCGGCATAAATGAACTTCACATCGCCGGAGCGGATCTTGGTTTTCTGTGAATTTTGGTGGATTGTCGAATTGTCGTACTGATACATATATGGAAACAGAATGTCGTCGGAACAGCCGTTGTCCCGGAACCATTTCACTCCGAGCCTTCCCATAGGAAGGATAGCTTTGAATCTGTGTTTATATTTTTCAAGAAAACTTTTATACCAGAATTTCTTGAGGTGAGATTTCCATGTCAGCATGTTTGGTCTTTCGGCAATCACCGTCAATCGCGACCTTGGGTATTGTCTGAGGTTCACCCATGCAGAATCAACGCTGTGACATCCTCTGAATCCGCTCAATATATGAATCGCATCTCGATGTCTATCGATAAAATCAAAAACGAATTTTCGGGGATTTTTTTTGTCTTCAAGAAAGTGTGTATGAATCGAAGCAAGGTCAGGTGATTTCCAACCCAATTTTCCCCGTTCAGGCAACATTTTCATATCGAATACGACGTGTATCTCCCTGTTCCATGTTTTTGCCAAGTGCCGCATTACACCGCTTTGATGGTGAGACGGCATTAGTTGCCAGAAAACTATCTCCATTGTGTTGTAAAAATCCTGCAAGGCTGCTTTTAATTGATTAGCCAGCCTAAATATTTTTCGGCGATTGTTGTATCTTTAAAAGGCTCAAATAATTCGGATGATAAAAACTTTCGTATATTCTCACGGTATGAATTCCATTCGCTATATGTCATACTTTGCAGAAAATCCCACAATCCCGAAAAAGATGTAAATCGGCGAAAATCAATGAAGCATTCCTGTGGTACATAATTAGTTATCTCGGGTGCACCAAGATAGACCGGCACGCTTCCGGAGAAAAAACCATCAAAAATCTTTTCTGTGATGTATCCGGGGAAAGCACAATTCTCGAAGCATAAAGCAAATTTGTAACTTTCCATCACCTTAACTTTGTCTTCACAAGCTCGTGGTAAGTGTGCAAATTGTATATGTTTAAATCTCGGCCAATGTTTGATTGCAATATCCCATCCCTTGCCATAAAGCCTGAATTCAGGTTTGTTAGAATACGCTTCTACAGCATTCAATCTAATTTCATATAAATCTTCTACTTTTAGAAACGGATCAATCCAGTATTGTATTTTTCTATTTAAATTTCTTATTGGCTGGATGCAGCGGGATTTCCAGTTGGCCCAGTTGGGAGTATTTCTGGCTTTACTTGAAACGACCATGCAAAGTAAGGAACGTTTGCCCCATGGTATTCCATCGGCCATTTCTCTGCCGTTGCATGGCCAGTAAAAGTGTTCGAAATACCGGGCATAGCATCGTTCTTTAATCCCGTGAAAAAGGCAGGAATACTGAAATAAGCGGCTTTCATCGGGCAGACTATGATAGAATTTCCAGGCCACGTTTGGTGATTCGCCGCAATTTAATACTTTCGGTTCCACACCTGCTCTAATTAATTCGGGAAGCATTGGTGTCACTTCATTCGATAAGCATACCGCTCGATTAAATTCCGGGCGATCGGCAAGAAATACATCGGCAGTCATCATATCCCATCCTGCCTTAAGGGCTTGACTATGGAGACATGGAATTACTGATGCGCCTGGAAATTTTGATGCATAGCCGGGCTCAAGAATTCGATTGTTTTTAAAGGGAGGTATGGCAACATCGAATATAATTAATTTTCTACCCATTGATTTAATTTCTATATGATTGTCTTGCCTATCTGCGATAGCAAAGATTTATTAATCAGGTG
>CAYVXS010000453.1:0-3186 GCA_964454885.1 uncultured Pirellulales bacterium | reverse complement strand
TATCATTCGGGAAGACATCCACGAAATCAAGGAAAAATACGGTGACGCCAGGCGGACAAAAATCACCGCCCAGGCCGAAGAATTCGATATCGAAGACCTGATTGCCGAAGAGGAAGTGATTGTCACAGTCAGTCACGGCGGCTACGTAAAACGGATGCCGATTGATACTTATCGCAGGCAGGCAAGAGGTGGTAGAGGAATTATCGGCTCGGACACAAAAGAAGGTGACTTCATCGAGCACCTCTTCATAGCTTCGACGCACGATTATCTGCTTATCTTCACCAATCGTGGCAAATGCTACTGGCTGAAAGTCTATGATGTCCCGAGCATGTCCAGACAAAGTAAGGGCAGAAACATTGTTAATCTGCTCAACTTAGGCAGTCAGCAGGTCGCCTCCATTATTAACGTCAGCAGCTTCGAGGACGAAAGTGACGACCCGGCGAAGCAGCGACAACTATTAATGGCCACGAAAAACGGCGTTATTAAAAAGACAAAACTGTCGGCCTACGGAAATCCGAGGGCCACCGGCGTGATTGCCATCAATCTCGATCCCAACGACGATTTGATCGGTGTGGCGCTTACAACAGGTTCCGACCATATTATCCTCGGGACACGTGACGGTATGACCATCCGTTTCGATGAGAAACAGGCCCGTTCCATGGGGCGCGCCTCACGAGGTGTCAGAGGTATCAAGCTGCGACAGGGAGACGCCGTGGTCGGGATGGTGATTGTCGAGGAAAAAGCGGCCCTGTTCACGATCTGCGAAAACGGATACGGCAAACGGACCGGCCTTGAGAATTACCGCTCGCAATCCAGAGGTGGAGTCGGTCTGAAAAACATCAAAACATCCACCCGTAACGGCAAGGTCGTCGCCCTCAAAGCGGTACAAAATACGGACGATTTAATGATGATTACCGCAAACGGCATGATTATCCGCACAGGTCTCGACCAGATTCGCTCAATAGGCAGAAATACCCAGGGCGTACGTTTGATTAAACTAAAGCCCGGTGACAAGCTTGTGGCCGCAGCGAAGATTGTTTCCGAAGAAGCTGAAAATACGAAAAACAATAATACACCAAAACAATCTTCCTCTTCAAAAAACAATCAGGTTAAAGAATCAGGTAATAACAAAACAAAATCCAAAACCAAGAAAAAACGTCCGAAGTAAGCCCCCGCTTTCTATGGATAGTTTAATTTATATTATCGCCGGTAAGGAAGAATCTCTCGTCAACGCTCAATGTCGGGAGCTTCTTGATGAGCTACTCGAGCCTTCACAAAGAGCGACCGGTCTTTTTTCGCCGGACGTGACCGAAATCACCGTTACAGATTGCCTCGATGAGCTGCGGACAGCCCCGTTTCTGACTGAAAAAAGAGTTGTTGTCCTGAAAAAGGCCGACGATTTCATTTCCAATAACCGCCAGATGCTTGAAAAATATTTCGATGCGCCCTGTCCGACGGGACGGCTCGTCATGACCGTCAAAAACTGGGATTCCCGCACAAAGCTGGCCAGAAAACTAAAAGGCGTCGGCAAGCTGATTAACGTCACACAACCCAAACGATGGCAACTGCCTCAACGTCTGATCGAATATACAAAAGACGCTCACGGTAAAAATCTCACAAGAGATGCCGCCGAATTGTTAGTCGAACTAACCGGCGAAGAGCTGACGCGGCTGTACAGCGAAATCGACAAGCTTTCGGTCTATACCGACAAAGACAAAACCATCACACAAAAACACATCGAATCACTCATCGGCTATAATCGCCTGTTCAATGCATTTGCCGTCATCGATGCTATAATAGCCGGCCAAACGGGGACAGCAGTCCAAAGACTCAGGGGCATGTTCGCCGAAGACAAATCCTCGGAATACACCATTATAGGTGCTTTCGCTTACCATTTCCGCAGGATGTTCAACGCCAAGGTTCTGCTGGAAAAGGGCATCAGACCCGACGTAATCATAAAACAACTTCGTATCTGGGGCAATCAGGACGGCTTTTTTGCCCAGCTTCGGAAAATCTCCTTAAAGAAAATCGGTCAATATCTCATGTTTTTAGCCCAAACCGACTATGCCATAAAAACCGGCCGGGCGAAAGCACAAATTGAAATGGAACAGTTCATCTTAAGATTAGCTATCTGAAAAATCCCTACAATTCGGAATCACACTTTCGTTATTTTTCAAAGAAGCTCGTATCTCGTCGAGCCATTTGTCCGACTGGGATTTACTGCAGCCCAAAAAAGCGGAATTTTTATCGTGATTTTCATACGCTCGACTGGCGCTGCGCTTGTTCGAGTTCGCGTAGCAATAAATACATCCGTGCGGGCAGGTATCGTATGTCCCTATATCCGTGCTTTCGGTGCAGCCGCACTCCGCTCTCGTGGCTTTTTGTTTATATTCGAATCCTTCAGGGTAGAAAAGACTTTCGATAAGTTCGCCGTCAACGCAATGGCCTTTATTGATTATTTCATTTATCAAATAATCGCCGCAACATGAATACATCCGGATACCGAAGCTTTCGGCGATTTCGGCCAACTCGTTTGCCAATTCTATCTTGGACTTCTCGCTTATGTTTAAAATCTTCGCCCCTGTCATTCTTTCGAGCTCTTTGAAGTTACGAATGACCTTGCCGTATTCGGTCACGAAACTGAAATAGCACCGTTCAACCAGACCGGAAAAATCCCGTGCAAATTTTTTAAATGCAGTTATAAAATAATCCCTTTCACATATATTCGAAATAATGATCGGATCGAATCTCCAGTTAATATGCTTTGGCGAATATATCCGGCTGAGCCGCTTGAGGGTCTCAACAGAAGATTCTTTATTGAGATTTCTCTCAAATATATTAGGCAGGCCCGTGACGGTATAGTTGAAATAGAATTTATACCCGAGACTTTCAATTACCTTGAGATTTTCCAAAAATGGTGTAAAGTCCTTGGACCAGAATACGAAACACCTGACATCTTCCGGTTTAAGCGAGACGATATATTTTTGCCCGCCGAAAGGATTGACCACGCCGGCAAAACCTTCTTTGAGCCTGTTCATGAACCAGTCGCCGTAAAAGGCGGGAATATCCGTCCTGCGTGATACCGAGATTATCCTTTTCATTTGGCTTCCGCCGGTTCTTCGTCCTGGATATATGTCTTACCCTTATAGAACTGCACTACAATACAGAATATTATGCCAGTGATCA
>CAYVXS010000452.1:0-3187 GCA_964454885.1 uncultured Pirellulales bacterium | reverse complement strand
ATCCCCTCGCTCATCGCCGCCTCAATGGTTATCAACAAATTATAACCGTCGATTGCGAGGGATTGGCCTCCTATCTCTTTCAACTCGACACGGCGTTCGTTTCGCGAGGCAAGCTGCCGGTCGGAACAGGCGCTACGCATAACAGCCAATCTCTGTCTTTGCGTAAGCGAGAATTTATCACCAACCAGCTTCAAGGCACCTTTATCGGCATATCCTTTCGTCAATAAAAGGGAAAAATCCTCGACCGCATTTCTCAAATCGGCAATTTTTTCTGGTGCGAACAATTTCGCATCATCCGGATGTGGACCTCTATGTAAGCGCTTGTCCGGCATAATTCATATCTCATATTTTGTCCTGCGTATTGTGCAATATAAATAAAAACAAATTGACTTAATTCTTTATTATATCTACTATTGGAAACATTATTGCTCAAAATTGAAAAAAATCTTGAATTTTAATTTTTAACTTTGAACTTTTAACTTCTTATGCCCAGTCATAATTTGGCAAGTATAAATATAGACGATTTGGAAGTTGTCGGTTATTCCGTCGCCGGTGAGGAGACCGTAGTTGCGATACCGAAGCTGGACGTATGCTTCGATATAGGCAAGGCTCCCGACCAGTTTATTTCCATAAATCATGTCCTGCTAACACACGGGCACATGGACCACGCCGCTGGTTTCGCGTATTACCTGTCCCAGAGAAATTTTTGCGGCCAGTCCGCCGGGACGATATTGGCTCCGAAAAATCTTCTCAAACCGATGAGGGAAATAATCGACGCATGGGCAAGGCTCGACGGCAACAAAATACCCGCCAAATTAGTCGGGGTAAAGCCCGGTGACGAATACCAGATAAAACCTAATCTGTTCGCAAAGGTGTTCCCGACAAAGCATAGCAAAGGCTCGGTCGGCTACAGTGTTATCGAGAGGCGAAAGAAGCTCAAACCGGAATACAAAGGCTTGAAAAGCCCACAAATCGTCGAATTAAAAAAACAGGGAACAGAAATCGATTATATACTCGATATTCCTATCGCCACTTATATCGGCGACACACAGTACGTGGATTTCTCACAACTAAATTACATCACTGAAAGTAAGATTCTAATCGCCGAGTGTACTTTTTACGAGGACGAGCACTCCGGCAGAGCCGAAGCAGGCAAACATATGCACATCGAGGAATTTACGATGCTGCTCAACAAGCTGCATAACGAGCATATTATTATCACACACACAACGCAACGAACATCGATGTACGAAATCCGAAAAATATTGAAAAAAGCCATGCCGAAAGACAAATACGACCGAATCACCCTGCTTATGGCACAAAAGTAAAGCAATCTTCTATTATTATACTCCAGGATGATGTTCCGTTTTGTGTGTTAATTCTATCTTTCTATCATTAACTTACCATTCATAAATGCCGATAATTTGTCGGAGTATCAGAAAAAAACCATGAACTTCGACGAAGAAGTTTCAGGCTGCAATGTTAATATTACGCAAATACATACAAAAAGTGTTAACTTTTATCTTAAAGATAACTCTTATATTTATCTTTAAGATTATCGGCCCTCCCCGGGTGCTTAGATATGGCTGGCCAATCAATGCCTCTATCCTCAGGGCTTTCGGCGCCAAAGTCGGTAAAGACAGAGTGTATATTCACTCACCGGTTATTTTACATAGTGCAAGAAAAGGTTATTCCAATCTGACAATATCAGATAGGTGCCTCCTTAACGGAAATAACTACCTGGATTTGTCCGGACGCATTACACTGGAAAAAGGAGTCAGTCTCGGGCCGGGAGTGACAATCATGACCCACAACAGGTACAATCATAACGCATTTCTCGAAGACCGTCTTGCTCATACCTGCGGTATCAAGGACGTACTAATAAAGGAAGGAGCCGGAATCAAGGCCAATGCCCTGATAGTTCACGGCATAACCATCGGCAAAAATGCCGTCGTGGCAGGCAACGCCGTTGTCAATCGCGATGTCGGTGATAATTGTTTTGTGGCCGGCGTGCCCGCACGCCTTGTCAAAGAAATAACATAGTTACAAATCAAGTTTGATTTTATTTATTGCAGGTCTATGCTTCCACTTTCCGAAATTTTGACGGACGAACCAGGATTATTCCCAACAATAACAACAGAGGCATAAATATCACCTGGATAAGACCATGATAAAACTGAACCATTGATATTTGCCCGAAATTCTGTACATTAAAATGGCGTATAGTTATTGCCATAACTAAAGTTTTTAATGCCAATGTCCCCACCACAATCATAAGAACAACAATAAAGAGCACAAGCTTGCCCCGAAAGCTGTCGGCTATTTTAAAGAACCAAATCCTACCTATGCTATTTTTCTTGCTTATAAAATAAAAAGCGAATACTACTATGCTGAAAAATGTCACTTGTGACAATATATCAAAAACAATTAATGAATAGCCCTTCCTGAAACCGGTAAAAACGGCCAGAAGCACATATGCACGAGAAAAGACTTGTCCTATGTAACCTAAAATAATCCAGGCCAAAACGACAGCCCCGGCCCGGAAAAGCCTCTTTCGCCATAATATCGATGTATTTACTTTCGCAAATTCTTCCGACAGGCTGTCCGAATAACCGAGACGGTGAGAGGCAACCATGAAAGCTTCTTCTTCCGTCAATTTTGACTCCGTCAGTCGTTCGATTTCCTCCCGGAGATGATTTTCCAGCTCGTCGATATCCGACTTTTCGAGAGTTTGTTTATGAGAAAGCTCGCTTCGCCATATTTTTATTTGTTCGTTCATGTCAAACATGTTTTTTTCTCCCACAGTTTTTCTAAAATGGAATTGACCAGCATCCATTGATTTTTCTGCTCTTTAAGCATTCTGGTTCCCCTTTTTTTGAGGCGGTAATATTTTCGTTTCCTGCCGGACTCGGAAGTTCGCATATGCGACTCAATTAAATCCTGCTGCTCAAGCCGATGCAGCACGGGATAAAGCATGCCGTCGGCCCAACGCATACGGTCGTTCGATAATTCACGAACACGTTTTATAATCGCGTATCCGTAACTTTCACCTTCGGCCAAAATGGTAAGAATCAACGGTGTGGCCGATGCGGCAACCAAATCTTTAGAAACAGCCAATTTCGTATCTCCAAAAAAATATTCTATTAGCACATATACATAGCAGTTCTATGTATCGTTGTCAATAAAA
>CAYVXS010000451.1:0-3204 GCA_964454885.1 uncultured Pirellulales bacterium | reverse complement strand
AATTCACCACCATCCCTGTATATGTCACGGACTTGATTTGCCTGCCGATGATTTGAAGTTTGTCGGTTTTCATGCTGAGCTCAACCTGTAACTTCGTCCCGAACTTTCGCAACCGCATCGATATATTTTCGAGCCGTGCTTTGGTCTTGCGCCTCGACAATGACCCTAACTACCGGCTCTGTGTTGCTGGGGCGGATGTGAAGCCAGCCGTCGTCGAAATCGAACCGGCAGCCGTCGGTCGAATCGAGTTTTGCCCCGACGAAAACATCTTTCGCCGATTCGAGAATCTGCTGCGTCTGTTCACGGTCGGCGGAAAATTTCTCTTTGCTCATATAATAGCCGCCGATTTCACTGACAAGCTCGCTTACTGATTTGCCGGTCCCGGCCATTAGCTGTAGCACTAAGGCAATTCCCACAAGACTGTCACGAATTGGCCCGACGCGCAAATCAATCACGCCGCCGTTGCCTTCTCCGCCGATGATGCAGTCATGCTCGAGCATCGCCGAGGCCACGTTTGCCTCGCCGACCGGTGTGCGTAATACCCGGCCGCCGGCCTTTCGAGCAATATCGTCAATCATTCTCGATGTAGAAAGATTCGTCGCCGCATCGCCTTTTCTCTGACTGAAAATATATTTTGCTGCAAGGACAAGAGAATATTCCTCCCCTATGTAATTTCCGTTTTCATCTACGATGGCCAACCGGTCCGCGTCGGGGTCCTGGGCAAAACCAATGTCCGCCCCTTCGGTTTTGACCACCCTGCAAAAATCCCCTAAGTTCTCCGCCGTTGGTTCAGGATTATGAGTGAATTGTCCCGTAGGTTCATCATTCACGGCGGTAACTTCGCAACCAAGCTCGGCCAATAACTTTTTCGTTATTCGTCCACCGGCCCCGTTGACGCTGTCCAAAGCGACCTTGAACTCACGGGCGGAGATTGTCTCTTTATCGATTATCGCCAAAACTTTGTCTATGTGCCTGTCGTCTGCCATCTCGTCGGATGTCACCTTGCCGCATCCGGTCGAATCCGCATGGACAAAATTCTTGTCGAAAAAAAGCTTCCTGATTTTCGCCGCAACTTCGGGACTCGGTGCGATGCCGTTGTTCAATAATAATTTTATACCGTTATACTGGATTGGATTATGCGAGGCGGTAATTATTACGCCGCCGGCGCAGCCAAGCTCCCGCAGACTAATCCCGACACAGGGTGTTGTCACTAATCCCAGGTCTATCACATCGATGCCTGAGCCTGTTAATCCGGCCGTCATCGCGGACTTGAGCATTTGCCCGCTCGGCCGGGAATCCATACCGATACAAACCGAAAGCTTTTCCCCCGGCGGGGCCGATTGTAAAAAACTCCCGAACGCGCCACCATATTCGACAGCCACCGAAGCGGTAAGGTTCCGACCAATAATGCCACGCATCCCGCTGACGCTGATAATAAGCGGCTCGGTCATTGTAACTCCATTTGTCATAAAAATCCGGTCTTTAGTCCAGCTTGCAGACGTAAATCTCGTTAACGAATTCGAGCTTGCCGAGCTCCTCGACGGCCTCCGGACTCGGCTCCTTGTCGAGACTGACCGCGAGAACGGCTTTTTGCTCTTCTGCCTTTTGCCCTACGCCCATGGTACAGATATTTATCCCATGCCTGCCGCAAACGGTGCCGACCGACCCGATAACGCCGGGTTTGTCATCGTTAAAGATAACAAGGACGGTTCCCTGCGGTGTCACTTCGGTATTGAAACCATCGATTTCGATGATACGCAGCAATTTTCCGCCAAAAACCGAGCCGGTAATCGTCCGCGTGATTTTATCCGTGGCCACCTTGGCGCTGAAACTCGAAACCACGTCCTTGACCTCGGCGTTTTTCATTTCGTCGATACTGATGCCGCGCTCCCTGGCCAGCACGGGGGTATTGACCATGTTAAGAGGCATCTCGAAATGCTTCTGGAGCAGGCCCATCGCAAAGCTGAGCGTGACCGGCTCGACGGACTGCTCGGCGATTGAGCCGCGATACTGAACTTCGACACTCTTAATCTGACCGGGCGCAATTGTGCTGACAACCGTTCCGATCCGCCTGGCAAGCTCGGCGTACTGGCTCACTATCGGCGGCATCGCGCCGGCCGTCGATGGGGCGTTTATCGCATTCCGGACAGGGCCGCCTTTAATGGCGTCAACCAGAATTTGTGCCGCTTCGACGGCGACTTCGATTTGCGCTTCCTCCGTGCTGGCGCCTAAGTGAGGCGTGACAACGCAATTCTCGGACTCGGTGAAACGATTGTTCTCCGGCGGCTCCTTGGGAAAAACATCCAGGGCGGCGCCTGCGATTCGCTTTTTCGCTAAGGCATCATAAAGAGCATCTTCATTTATAATCCCGCCCCTGGCGCAATTAACCAGCCGAACCGTAGGCTTCATCATTTCAATCTGCTCGGCACCGATAAGATTCAACGTCTGCTCGTTTTTCGGGACATGGACGCTTATATAATCGGCCTCCTTGAATATACGCTCGATCTTGTCACAGACTTCGATACCCAGCTTTTCGGCATCGGTCGGCGCTGCAAAGGGATCATAGCCCAGGACTTTCATATTGAAACCCTGCGCCATTTTCGCCACGGCCATACCTATCCTTCCCAGACCTATCAGGCCGAGGACCTTGTTGTTCAACTGGTTGCCCATATACTTTTTCCTGTCCCAGGCCCCGCCCTTGAGGCTCGCGCAGGCCGGAACGACATTGCGACTCATCGACAATATCAGCGCCATCGTATGTTCGGCGGCGCTGAGAGTATTTCCGCCGGGAGTATTCATAACCAGGATGCCTTTTCGTGTAGCGGCAGGGACATCGACATTATCCACGCCGACGCCGGCCCGGGCGACCGCCTTGAGCTTGCCGGGATTTTCCAGGACTTTGGCGGTAACTTTCGTGCCGCTTCGGATTATCAGGCCGTCATGCTTGCCGATTATTGTGGCAAGCTCATCTTCGCTAATGCCGGTTTTCACGACGGGTTCGACACCCTCCATGGAATTCAGCAAATCGATACCTTCCTGTGCAAGTTTGTCTGTGATAAGAACTTTAATCATATCCAACTCCAAAAAAGCAATTCTATATTAGATAAACGTTTTCTTTTTTTACAAACAAAACGAATACATCCAGAAATACATTCATCGCGGCGAAGGCCTAAGCCGAAGCCGGATTTACCCCGGCGAAATGCC